>JBEKVG010000102.1:0-7839 GCA_049514195.1 Anaerolineales bacterium
TACCAGCCCTACGCTCAATGTGGTGACCGACGCATAGCCGGTTCCATACCAGACCAGCAAGGCGAATGGTACGAGGATAAAAGCGGCCGGGGTCCACAGGCCGAAAGCGCCACCACCGGTGGCCGCACCACCCGCCCCGCCGTGCATAATCAGACGACCTTTCGGCGATTGTTCCATCAGGAAGATGGAGTAGTTGTGCCCCAGAATGGCGGCAATAGGCGCCAGGGCGTGTATCCATACGTTGGAGGTGAGGCCTCGTGCCAGCCAGACCGTCGCGGCCGCCTTGAAAATATCCAGTCCGGCGGTCAGGATACCGGCCCAGGCTCCGGCGGCGCGCATGGCGTTTGTTCCGCCTGTTCTGCCGCTGGCAATCGTCCGGACATCCTTGCCGGTCATCAATTTCACGACGATCAGGCCAAATGGAATGGAGCCGAAAATGTACGCTGCAAGCAGGATACCGGCATTGATTAGAAATTGCATTACAGACTCCTCAGATCAAGAACTGTGGCACGAATATTAACCCAAAAGATAAGGGAAAGTGGCTGCCATTTCCAGGATTACTGGTGATTCCGTGAAATGGGGAGGGGACGGGGGCAGGGGTAAACCTCAGCAGTGCATATCGGTGATGCAATGCTTGAGAGCGCCTTAATCTCCCCCGGGAAAAACGCTAGTGAAACCAGACCATCATCCCACACAGCAGGATGAGCATAACCGCCGGCTCGAAAATTGCCTGGCGGAAGGGATGTCCCTCAGCCAGGCTGACAGCCAAAGCAGTCAGCGCGTAAACCGGGCCGAGCAATCCCAATCCGAAGCGGACTGGGGTCAACGGCATATAATAAAGAGCGGCGCCCAATTGGACAGTAACTACGGCTATGCCAATTGCCCAGGTCGTTTCCCAGCGTTCATTCAGGCGCAGATGCAGGGTGCGCAGGCCGACCAGGCCGCCTCCCAGGAAGAGTGCCGGAGCTAAGAGGAACAGACGAACATTGGAGGCTTTCAGCGCGACTGCCAGGATTAAAAAGATGACAAAGGCCAATACCGTCAAGATGGCTGTCGCGAATGGATAACGCGAGTCGCCCGGGTCTACGGCCACAAATTCGGCAAAGAAAACCACCAGGAGGATGGCTGCACTTAACCCAAACCCCAGCCACCAGATTGCCGTCGGCGGCAGGGTATATAGGGCAACGCCGCTGACCAGAACAGTCAGCGTGGGGAGCAGCCAGTGCTCACGGGTTTCCCCTTTTTCCAGGGATGGGTGTGTGCTCAGCAGCCAGCCCATCCCGGCAGCGGTCAGGCCGGCCGCCAAGAGAACAATCAGGGTATTCAGGTTGAGCGACAGGGTCACATACATTCCGATTAGCGGAATGGTAAATTCATAATGGGGTGCACTGATGAGGTGAGTAAAGGCAAAGGCCAGTAAAATGGAGGCAGTTAAAATGCTGACCCGGCTCGGGTCTGGCAAGTAGCGTTTTTCAGACATTGGCTGGATTGTACCTCAAATTCCCCACTCCGCCTTTCGCGGTGACCCTGTTATTTTCTGGGACGGCGTGTACAAGCCGCCAAGCAGTTATAATTTCCCTGATATTTGATTCCTCGCTTCTTGGAAGAGCGGCATGCAAGGCCAATGATAAAAGGAGGATTATGGACAAAACGAATTCCTTGTATGAAGGCCGGTTGGTACGGTTGGGGCCGCTCGACCACGAAAAAGACCCGCCAGTCGTCGCTGGCTGGACGCATGACCCGTTATGGCGTTCTGTTCAGGATGGAGTGGCTCGCCCGTTATCGTTGGAGGCCGTCCGCAGGCTATTGGAAAGGATCGAGAAACAGATGGAGGAGACAAAAAACATCTTCCACTTCACCTTGCGCCTCAAGGACGACAACCGGCTGGTGGGGCTGGCCAGGATCTTCTGGATTGATTTCCACAATGGCACCGGGGTGCTGAACCTAGGAATTGGTGATGCCGCAGATCGCCGGCATGGGTACGGTGCCGAGGCGCTGAGCCTGCTCCTGCGTTTTGCCTTTGACGACTTAAATCTGCACCGCCTGTCCGCCTGGCCGAGTGCGGATGCCCTACCATTCATCCGTATGATCGAAAAAGCTGGCTTTAAAGAGGAAGGTCGCCGCCGTGAAGCCGCCTTTCATGACGGCAGCTATTGGGACGTGATCCTTATGGGCCTGCTACGCTCGGAATGGGAGAAAAAGCTATGAGTACTGAATTGTATAAAGGCAAACTCGTCCGCCTGTGCAGCGAGGATCCGCAGGTCATGGCCGAGGCATTCGCACGCTGGAACCAAAATTCCGAGTACATCCGCTTGTTGGATAGTGATCCGGCCCACCTGTGGTCGGCGAAAAAGTTCAAGGAATGGATCGAAAAAGAGCTCGACTCCGCCCTGCCGAACAACCTGCTCTTTTCCATCCGGAAGTTGGCTGAAGATAAACTGATCGGTTTCATCGCCTTTGATGGCATCAACTGGACCGACCGTGACAGCTATGTGGCCATTGGCATAGGTGAGCAGGATTTCTGGAGCAAAGGCTATGGCTCGGAGGCAATGCGCCTGATGCTTCGTTATGGCTTCACTGAATTGAACCTGCACCGGATCTCGTTGACGGTCTTTGAGCAGAACCCGCGCGGGATACGCTCTTACGAGAAATGCGGATTTAAACACGAGGGCCGCATTCGTGAGTTCCTCCTGCGGGATGGCAGGCGCTCGGACATGCTCCACATGGGTATCCTGCGGAGGGAATGGGAATTATTGGGAAATACGGAAAAGGGTAATTCAGTGTAAAATCAACGTCTGACAACATTTGCAACCTATCCGAAAATCATAGAAGAACCGCATTTTGAGTGCCTGCACTCAAAATGCGACTTCCTCCTGAATTTCGTATAGATACTTAGCCTTAATGACAAGGAGATCCCTATGCAACTACGCTGCACGTATTGCCAGACCATGTTCTCCATCAGCCAGGATGAAATGTTGGCTGGCCTGGAGCATATGGAAGAACATAAACAAGCTTATTACGACGCCCACTGCCCGAAATGCCGGCGTGCCAACCGTGTGGAACGTGCCCGGATGGAACGATTCTTCCCGGATTGGAAGAAAGCCATCAAGACGATGGCGAAGGAATCCTCCCAGGCCGAAGCCGTGACCGAAAAACCCGACGTGGCAAAGAAGAAATGACCATCAAGGCCGTCTTTTTTGACTTGGGCGGTGTGATCGTCCGAACCGAATACCAAGCACCGCGCCAGCATTTGGCGGAACGTGTAGGCATGGAGTACGAGGGTCTGATCAAACTGGTGTTTGATAGCGAGACCGCTCGCCAGGCCAGTATCGGCCTGATCAGCGAGGACGAACATTGGACCTCTGTCATACACAGGCTGCACCTGCCAGAATCGGAGACACGCGCCATCCGCGAAGAGTTTTTTGCCGGTGACATCATTGACCTTGACCTACTGGATTTCATGCGTGGCTTACGCAAGCAGTTCAAAGTGGGTCTTATCAGCAATGCCTGGTCCGGCCTGCGCCCCTGGATCACCAGTAAGAAGTTTGAAGATGCCTTTGATGCCATGATCATCTCCGCAGAGGTTGGGGTGATGAAACCGGATGCTCGCATCTACCAGATTGCACTTGAAAAGTTGGGTGTTGCAGCCTGCGAGTCCATTTTACTGGATGATTTCCCGGAAAATGTGCAAGGGGCACGGGCGGTTGGCATGCAGGTCATATATTTCACCCAACCGGAGCAGGCGTTGAAAGAATTGAAGCATTTGCTCGCCAACCACAATTGATTCCAGCCAAAGAAGCCATTCTTGCGCCCTCTTCCTGTTTATCGGGAGGAGGGTGATCGTTGTTTGCAGGATTTGGATGAAGAATTTCTTTGCTACTATGTGCTCACAATTCCTTCCCCCATTACTTCAACAACAGCAACTCTTCCCCCAGTTCGTTCAACTGAACCAGGAATACTTCTGCATCCGGCGGATTGATCCAGCGCACGGCTTCCCAGTCAGCGTGGTTGGCGGAGCACAACAGGCGTGCCAGGTCAGCCGGGAAGACACCCGCGGCCTTACTCTGTGCGTCTGTGATAGCTTCCTTGAGAGATAAGTTCGTCTGGCAGCAAAAACCCCAGATATCGGCAAAATCTTTCGGTTCCTCCCGGTCGAGCAGGGCGGTGACTTTATTGGCAAGGATGTTCCTGGCGCTGTCCAGGCGCCCCAAGACAGGATGGACAATCACCTGCCCAACCCGGGCGGGCACATCGTTGACCATCTCGACCTTTAGCGCCAAGTCCGCGTTTGCTACTGTAAGGCGAGCAAACCGTTCTTCCTTTTGATCCACGCTGACCTTCCAGGCCTCCTCGCGGGCCAGGGATTGGATGATGCGTTCCGCCCAAAGACCAAAATGATCATCATCGTTGACGAATAGATCGAGGTCATCGGAAAAGCGGTGGTTCAGATAGCCGCGTGAAGCCGCGGTTCCCCCCGTGAGATAAAAAGCCGTATCTGCCAGGCGGATCTCTTTCAACACCCGATCTTGGAAGGGATAAAGGATATCAAAGTAGTACTCCGAGCTAGTCATGGCAGACTTCCGGGTGCTTTTCGGGCAGCCACTTCACTAGGAAATCAAAGCCTCTCTTGCGGCTCTTGGAGCGGATGCGCCCGCGCCAGCGCGGCCAGCCTGCAATCAACTTCGGGAAACCGATCAAACGGACGATCTCCTCGTAGGTGGCGTATTCCAGCAGGCGGACGGCCGCCCAGTCCTGATTGAAACGTCCCTCCACCCGGCGGCCGTCCAGGATTTCACGAAACCGGGTCTCATCCAGGTCGTAATCCCATACATACGGCAGGCGCTGTCCTGATTGCATGAAATAATTATACCCCCGCCGAGGGTGTGCGTGCGGCGGGTGCGCAGGTGGAGAGCATCTATCTGCACGGGCTGGACATCCGTCCCTGCGACGCCTGCGACCTGTGCATGGAGCAGGGCGAATGCGTTATCGATGATGACATGCGCCCCCTTTATCCCAAACTGGCCGCGGCAGACGTGGTCATTCTTGCCAGCCCGGTCTACTGGTTCACCTGCCATCAATGCCATCCACACCTTCGAGACGATGTGCCGCTTCCTGGACAGCCGGATCACCGGGATCGTGCATGGCTCGCTGGAGCAGGTGGGCGACGCTGAAACACACCCGGAGCTGCTCGAGCAGGCCTACCGCCTTGGCCAGAATCTGGGACAAGAGAACTCTATATAATCCTTTCACGAAGGGGGAGATCAGCCTGCCCTTTCTTCTGGGAACAACCTACCCGTTTGGAGGATGCCGTCGGCTGGCGCGCGGGGTATACTGATGGAAAATAAGGAGTAAATATGTCCAATATACTGGTAGAACTTTCAGATTCCATGGCTGCAGCAACCGAAAAAGCCGCCGCGTCAACGGTGCTCGTCAACGCCCGCCGGCGCATTCCGGCCAGCGGGATCGCCTTTGCCACCGACCTTGTACTGACCGCCGACCATGTCATCGAACGTGAGGAGGGTATCACTATCCTGCTGGCGGACGGTAATGAGGCAGCCGCCAGCCTGGCCGGGCGTGACCCCGGCTCGGACCTGGCTGTGCTTCGCCTGGAAAAAGAGCGCACGACTCCCGCCGAACCGGCTATGCAGGCCAGGATCGGCCAGCTTGTGCTGGCGCTCGGCCGGCCCTCCCCGGAAGGGATCGAAGCCAGCCTGGGCGTGGTCAGCGCCATAGGCGGACCGGTGCGCACGCCACACGGCAGCATTGACAGGTACATTCGCACCGATGCCACACCGTATCCAGGTTTCTCCGGCGGGCCTCTGGTGGATGCGGAAGGGCGTGTGGTCGGAGTGAACACCTCCGGATTCGGGCGCGGCGTGACTTTGACCATCCCGGCCGAGTACGCATGGAAAGTGGCTGACCAACTGGCCCGCATTGGCTCGGTGAAACGCGGTTACCTGGGTGTGCGCAGCGAGGCGGTGGAGCTTCCGGATGCAGCCCAGAAAGCCCTCCAGCGCAAGCAGGCCACCGGCTTGCTGCTCGTCAGCGTGGAACGTAAAAGTCCGGCTGAAACCGGCAAACTCATCGTAGGTGATATCCTGGTCGGCATTGATGGGCAGCCCATACCCGACCACGATACGCTCTTTGCCCATCTGACCGGCGAAGTGGTAGGAAAGACCATCCCCATGGAAGTGCTGCGCGGCGGCCAGCCACAGATCTTCACGGTTGAGATTGGAGCGCGCCCATGAACGCGACCGCCCTGCTCAATACCGCTTTGGATGAACTACTCGAGCGCCTCCGCCCGGTGTTGGTGCTCGTCCGCAACGGACGGCGGGGAGCCGGAGCAGGTGTGCTGGCCGGCGACGGCCTGGTGCTGACCAACCTGCACGTAGTCGGCCGGGCTCGTTCCGTGCAAGTCGTGCTCGACGATGAAACGAGCTACGCCGCCAGTGTCGTTGCCAGTAACCCGCATGTGGACCTCGCACTGCTGCAAATCCCGGCCAATGGTCACGCTTCGGCAATCTTCTCCACTGGTATGCCACGTCCAGGTGAGCTGGTGTATGCCTTCGGCCATCCCTGGGGCCAGCGCAACGTGCTGACCGGCGGTGTGCTCTCGGCTGTCACCAGCGTGCGCGGGCGGGACGGCGAAGTAACAGTCCTGCGCGCAGATGTCCAACTGGCGCCCGGCAATTCCGGCGGACCCTTGTTGAACGCGGCCGGAGAAGTCATCGGTCTGAACGCCATGATCTTCGGTGGGGATCAAAGCGTAGCCATCCCATCCAGCCTGATAAGGTCCTTCCTGGACAGTGCCCGCAAGGAAATGGCCCCGGAGGGCGTGCTTTGATCCGGCTTGCGATTTTGGCCCCGGCCCTGGCCCTGCGCATTGGACTGCGCGAAGTACTGCGCAGCCTGCCGGATGTGGAAGTTCTGGGGGAAGCCGCCCTCCCGCAAGATCTGCCTCCCGCGGACGTGTGGGTGTTGACCTCAGCGGATTACATTGGAGAATTGGATGAGGAACAATCACCCCCGCTTTTGCTGCTGACCGATAACGCGGACGAAGCAGCGCGATTGTCAGGGTTACCGGTGTGGGGTGTCCTGCCCCTGGAAGCCAGTGCGGAGGAACTCTCCGCGGCCCTGCATGCCCTGGCGGAGGGCCTGTGGACCGGTAGCCCTGCGCTGGCCCAGGGTTTACTGGAGCGGCACCGGCTGCCCGTGCTGGACGAAGCCGAGCAGGTTGTTGATTTGTTGACTGAGCGTGAGCGCCAGGTGTTGCAATTGACTGCCCAAGGCCTAGCCAACAAGCAGATCGCCACCTCGCTGGATATCAGCGAGAACACTGTCAAGTTCCATCTCTCTTCATTGTATGCAAAGCTGGGTGTCACCAGCCGCACGGAGGCTGTGAGGGTCGGAGCTCGCCGAGGCTGGGTGGTGTTATAAAGAAAAGGGCGGCCCAATGGATCGCCCTGGTTGTTTCTATTCATCCGGAGCGAGTTTTGCCATCAGGCTGGCGAGGCTCTTCAGGTCCAGCCACCATTGTTCCTTGGGACGTTCGTGTTTGGCATCGATCATACGCTCAAAATCCCGCATGTCATGGAAATTAATCTGTCCCTTTTGCAGGCCGATGAAAGCGCAGTTGTTGCTATCCTGACTGCATTCCTCGATCAGGTATTCCAGGCACAGGCCTGCCAGCCGGGTGGCCTGGATGCGGTCAAAGGGGGAGGGGTCGCCACCCTGCTGCAGATGACCCAACACAGCCGGGCGCACATCGAACACATCCCGGCCTTCTTCTTCGAACAGGGCGCACATGAAGGCAGTGGTGTAAATGGGGTTGGCATACTC
>JBEKVG010000103.1:0-7788 GCA_049514195.1 Anaerolineales bacterium
CCATATAACGTCCGGGGTAGATGATATCGGTTGAGACATCATCCCCCAGTTTGAGAACCACTTTAAACATGCTCAGGCTCCTTTCCTGGGATCGGTAATCATGCCGGTCACTGCACTGGCGGCCGCCACGGCCGGAGAACACAGATATACCTCCGCAGCTGGATTGCCCATGCGGCCCTTGAAATTCCGGTTGGTGGTGGCCAGGGCAACATCACCATCCGCCAGGGCGCCCTGGTGCACGCCGAGGCATGGACCGCAGCCCGAATTCATCACAACTGCTCCGGCATCCATAAGCGTCGAGAGGGTTCCATCCCTGAGGGCTTGGCGATAGATGCGCGCCGAGGCTGGGAAAACCAGCATGCGTACATTACGGGCTACTTTTTTTCCTTGGAGGATTCGAGCTGTTATTTGGATGTCATCAAGGCGACCATTCGTACAAGAACCGATCACGATCTGGTTGACCTGCTTTCCAGCAACTTCCTGGATGGACTTGACGTTGTCTACCGTGTGAGGACAAGCAAGCTGTGGAACCAACTCCGAGGCGTCGATTTCAATCACTTGATCATAAAAGGCATCATCATCCGGGTGCAGAACTTCGACGGCGCCTTTCACTCCCGCTTCTTCATGTAAATAACGGACAGTTTCCGTGTCCGCTGGGACGATCCCAGAGGTTGCACCAGCTTCCACCGCCATGTTGCAAATGGTCAAACGTCCGGAGGTTGACATTTTTTCAATTGCCGGACCGTGGAACTCGATAACCTTGAAGTTGGCTCCTTTAGCAGAGAGCTGACCGATCAGGTAGAGGATCAGGTCTTTGGGTAGGACGTACGACTGCAAGCTGCCGCGCACCTCCACTTTGATCGTTCCGGGAACTTCAACATTGAGGATGCGTCCCAAAGCCCAGACAGAGGCCATTTCCGTGGCTCCAATGCCGAACGAGAAGGCTCCCAGGGCACCATGACTCGTGGTATGGCTGTCCGTCCCGACCACAACCTGCCCGGGAAGGACATAACCATTCTCAGGCAGGATCTGATGACATATGCCGCCTTCATCCCCACGGATATCATGAAATTTCTTGATCCCCTGCTGGGCAGCGAATTCACGGATCCTCTTCTGATTCGTGGCGGTCTTGGCGCTTTCTGCCGGCACCCGATGATCGAAGATCAAGGCAATCTTATCGGGGTCCCAGACTCTCGCTTCCAGGCCGGTGCCCTGGTAAATTTCCCGAAACTGATTGATCACCAGGGCCCCGTTTTCATGCGACATCGCCAAATCGACGCGCGGCTCCAGGACATCTCCCACCTTTACATGGGATTGATCGGTCGACCTGGCCAAGATTTTCTCTACTATTGTCATACCCATATAAGTACCTCCTGCATTCTGACCTGGTTGCTAACCAACGATCTTTGACTGGCCTTTGTACTTGGTCTCGACGCGCTCCAGCGGCAGATATGCGTCTTCCATCTTCTTATATTCCTTTAAACCGACAAAGTCTGTATATTCCTCAAAGGAATTGACCCATTGAGTCTGACCGGCCAGGATGCCGGTGGGGGAATTCTTGAGGGCGGTGAAAAAATCCTTGAGGGCTTTGTGGGTAACCATGATCGATGCTACCGGTATTGAGACCCGGCCGACTCCTAGTTTGGCCAATTCCGGAATTGGAATCAGTTCGGTCTTCATCCCTGAGATGGCATCCATCAAGTTCACCGATAAGGGACCTTTGACCGCATTCACTGCTTTTTGGATATCAGCGCGGGTGCGGATCCCATCAATAAAAGCCAGGTCGGCGCCAGCCTGCAGGTATAAGTTGCAGCGATGGATGGCCTCGTCGAGACCAGCCACGGCGAACGCGTCTGTCCGGGCATTGATGATGAAGTCCTTGTCGAGTCTGTCACGACTCTCCGCACAGGCGCGCACTTTCCCAGCCATTTCCTCAGCAGAGATCACCTCCTTGCCCGCCATATGGCCACAGCGCTTCGGAAAGACCTGGTCCTCGATATTCATTCCAGCCAGACCCATGAGGATCAGACGATCGACGATCCAGGCTGCGTTGACGGCGTTGCCACCACCGGTATCAACATCTGCCATGACCGGAATTTCCACAGTCTGGGCGATGTTCCATGAGATGTCCAGGACGTCTTTCATCTGTACCAGGCCCACATCCGGTCTCGCCAGAAGTGAGCCAGCCATACCATAGCCGGAGATTTGGACTGCCTCAAAACCGCAGGCCTCGATAATCTTGGCAGACAGGGCATCGTGGCAGCCGGGTACAACGACCGCCCTCTTTTCCATGATTGCCTTTCTTAAAATGCTGGTTCTTTTCATCATTCAAATTCTCCATTCAAAGATCATCATCTATACCAGATCTGCAATCGCCTGCCCCATTTCCAGGGTCGTGCTGGATCCGCCCATGTCGTAAGTTCTGACTTTGCCTTGCTTGATCACTTCCGCCACAGCTTTTTCAATTGCGGCAGCTTTCTGGTCCTCGCCAAGCCAGTCGAGCATCATCTTGGCAGCCAGGATGGAGGCGATAGGGTTGACCTTATACAGGCCGGTATATTTCGGGGCGGAACCGTGACTCGGTTCAAATACTGCCAGCTTGTCTCCGATGTTCCCAGAACACCCGAAACCGAGGCCGCCCACCATCTGGGCGCACAGGTCTGAAATAATATCTCCATAGAGGTTCGGCGCGACAAGAACGTCATAGTTGAGAGGATTCTTCAAGAGCCACATGCAGATAGCATCAATGTTGGCTTCATCCATTTGGATATCCGGAAAATCCCGGGCGACTTCTTTGGCGGTTTCTAGGAACAGGCCATCCGTGGCGCGCACTACATTGGCTTTATGAACCACAGTCACTTTCTTGCGGCCGTTCTTTTTAGCGTATTCAAAAGCCGCGCGTACGATTCTTTCGGATCCCTTGCGAGTATTTACCTTGACCGAAATAGCGTACTGGTCGCCAGGCAGGTCTTTAAAGGGAGCGAAGGTCTTCGCCTCTTTTCCGAGGACTGCAGCAATATCGGCGGGTACCGGATTGAATTCCACACCGGAATACAGGTCCTCGGTGTTCTCCCGAAACACCACCAGGTCAATATTCTCTTTATAATTCAAGGGATTGCCAGGATAGCTTTTTATCGGCCGCAGGCAAATGTAAAGGTCAAAAAGTTGTCGCATCCGCACGATGGGTGAGCGGTAAACAAACCCTTTGTTCTTTAACTCGGGAGCCAGCTCCACTTCAGAGGCTTTGACTGGTTTTGAAGTAATGGCCCCGAACATGGTCGCGTCGGAATACTCGATCAGATCGATGGTCCTAGTAGGAAGAGCATCACCTTCCTTGCACCAGAACTCCCAACCGATGTCGCCGTGGATATATTCGGCATTTAATTTGACCCTGTCCAGGACAATTCTCGTAGCAGCGAGCACGTCCACCCCCACCCCATCCCCGGGTAACCAGGCAATTCGATACCTATAGTCCTTTATTGGTAACTTGTCCTTCATTGTCTGCTCCTCATTGCGCTCAATAGATTGGGCCTTGGGACCCATAATCGTGAATTGTAACAAAGAGTACATCAAATAAAAAGTAACAGATGTCATTTATAAAAAACACACATAAATTCATGAAGTGAAAGTAAAATAAAAGCACCGAATAAATTTTCAGAATTCAAGCGAACCATCATCCAATTTCATCACGTGTCACATCTACCTTATATAGGAGTTCAACATGAAAGCCATCCTTGAGAAACTTCAAATCAAAGCTGTTACGCCGGGCGCCTGTACAGGAATCGACAAGTGGATCCTCGATCCCAAAGGCACTGAGCTTGCCTCTTATAATCCCGCCACCGAAGAATTGATCGGAAAAGTCATTCAGGTCACTTCCACGGTTTATGAGCAAGTGGTCACCACTGCTCAAGAGGTTTTTATGAAGTGGCGTAGGGTGCCTGCGCCGAAGCGCGGCGAAGTGGTCCGTGATCTGGGGGCCGCTCTGCGGATGCTTAAGGAGCCACTTGGGGACCTGGTCACGCTCGAGATGGGTAAGATCCAGGCTGAGGGACGCGGGGAAGTGCAGGAAATGATAGATATCAGCGATTTTGCCGTCGGCCTTTCCCGCCAGCTTTACGGCCTTTCGATGCACTCCGAACGGTCTGACCACCGCATGTACGAACAATGGCATCCCTTGGGAATCCTCGGATTGATCACTGCCTTCAACTTTCCAGTGGCAGTCTGGTCGTGGAACTCCACCCTAGCGGCAGTCTGCGGCGATACGATCATCTGGAAGCCGTCCTCGTACACTCCTTTGACCGCCGTGGCAGTAACCAATATTGCCAACCGGGTCATGGCCGATCATGGCTTAAGCGGCATCTTTAACTTGGTTATCGGCTCAGGTCGCGAGGTCGGGGAAAAGATGCTCAATGACAAGCGCATCCCGCTGGTCTCGTTTACCGGCTCGACGGAAATTGGCCAGCATGTCTCGGAAGCAGTCGCCGCACATTTCGGGCACACTATCCTCGAGCTAGGCGGCAATAACGGTATCATCGTCACCCAGGAAGCTGACTTGGCCATGGCGACACGGGCGATCCTGTTCGGTGCAGTCGGTACCGCTGGGCAGCGTTGCACCTCCACCCGGCGCATCATTATGCAGAAGGGGATTGCCACCGACCTGAGCAACCGTCTTGTCAATGCCTACAAACAGGTCCATATCGGAAACCCGCTCGAGAGGGACACACTCATGGGCCCTCTGGTGGTGCATGCTTCGGTCGATGAGATGCTAGATGCGATCCAGCAGGCCACCCACGACGGTGGCCAGGTGCTTTACGGCGGCCACGCCCTGCCCGAGCTAGGGCCAAACTTTGTCGAACCAACCATCATCAAGATGCCTGCCCAGACCGAAATTGTCAAGAAGGAAACTTTTGCCCCCATCCTCTACCTGCTCGAGTACGATACGATTGGGCAGGCGATCCAACTGCACAACGACGTTCCGCAGGGCCTCTCCAGCGCCATCTTCACCGACTCCCTGCGTGAGGCGGAGCTGTTCCTCTCCCGGGATGGCTCGGATTGCGGGATTGCCAATGTCAATATTGGCACCTCCGGAGCGGAGATCGGCGGAGCCTTCGGTGGCGAGAAAGAGACCGGCGGCGGGCGCGAGTCCGGCTCAGATGCCTGGAAGGCGTACATGCGCCGGCAGACCAACACGATCAACTGGTCGCATGACCTGCCCCTAGCCCAGGGTATCAAATTTGGAGATTAAGTAACCCGGGCAGTTGTGGATATTCCACCCCTGCCTTTTTTGGGAGGCACATGGCTGAGGAGAAGAAAGTCGTTCTTATCACAGGTTCGTCGCGCGGAATCGGAGCAGCCCTGGCGCGCAGCTTTGCCGAAAAAGACTACTCCGTGGCAATCAACTACCTAAAATCAGAGAAGGCAGCTTTCGAGCTTCAAGAAACGCTCAACGCCCTCTTCGGAACAGGCACAGCTCTGGCAATTCGGGCAGATGTCAGCCACCGAATTGATGTGAGGCAGATGTTCGACCAGGTCTACGCCTTTTTCAACAGAATCGACGTACTCATCAACACCGCTGGCTTGAACATTGATAAACCCTTCCTGGATATGACGGACGAGGATTGGTCGACTGTCTTGGGGACCATCCTCACGGGCACATTCATCTGCTCCCAAGAATTTGCACGCCGCTACCAAGGCGACGCTGGTCAAATCATCAACATCGGCGCTGTGACCGCCATGCGTGGTCGCAAGAACGGTGCAAACTATTGCTGCGCCCGGGCTGGCATCCTGACCCTAACCAAATGCATGGCCCTGGAACTCTCCCCCAGAATCCGGGTTAATTGTGTCACGCCTGGTTACATTAACACACAAGAAGTCATCGAGCGCTATCAATTGGACGAAAAAGAAAATCTTGAGAGAGCTCTCTGTGGGATCCCAATGAACAGGCTGGGAACACCCGATGATGTTTTCCAGATTATCGACTTCATTGTCAATACCTCAAGCTACATCACCGGCCAAAATTACTTTGTTGACGGCGGGTCATACATGCACTGAAGCCAGGGCGTGCCTGGTTTAAGTTTTCGAAGAAAGCCGGGCGTGACTTCTTTGTAGGTCTCAATCCACCCATGCTGAATGTATCCAAAGCATCAAATCCAATTTGGGGACTGCTGTCTGGCTTGACCGCGGCAGCCATCTGGGGCGGCATGTACGTGGTCAGCAAAGTAGTCATGCAAGTGATTCCCCCATTCTCGCTGATCGTCATGCGGCTGGTCCTGGGCATCCTGACGTTGGCTATCCTCGTCATCGTGAACAAGAGCTGGAAGGTGACGCGTCGGCAGTTCTGGGGCATCTTTGGCGTGGGACTGGTTGGGTATGGCATTTCTCTGGGTTTCCAATTTGTGGGAACGAAACTCTCCACAGCCGCGACTGGCGCGCTGGTCACCTCGGCTACGCCCGCATTTGTTCTGTTGTTCGCCGCCCTGTTATTATCCGAAAAGATTACCACTAGACGCTTGTTGGCGCTAGGAATCGCAACGGTCGGTGTTGTGGCGGTCATTGATCCGCGCAATGCGGTTCTCTCTTCAAACTTCTTTTGGGGCAACATCTGCCTGGTGGCGGCTGCGTTGACCTGGGCGCTGTACTCAATTCTTATCCGCAAAGTCACCCAGGAGACGGACGTGCTAACGACCACTCTAATCGCTTTTCTCGGCGGCTTGCCGGTCTGTCTACCGCTCAGCGGTTGGGAAGTGGTAACACAGGGTTTCCGGACCATCAACCTGGGAGTTGTGGGCGGCATTCTGTTCCTCGGCATTATCTCCACTGCCCTGGCCATGTATCTATGGAACACTGCCTTTGCAGTTCTGGACGCCGGAGTCGCCTCGCTGACTTTCTTCGCTCAGCCCGTGGTCGGCACGCTGCTCAGCGTGCTCTTCCTGAATGAGCGTATCACCCCCCTGTTCGTGATAGGCGGATTGCTGATCGGGATTGCCCTGCTCATTTCCAGTAAAACCTGATGACGAGAACGAAACCGCCATCCCAGCCAATTTCCTGGAACGGCGATCTTACCGGCGTGCTGGACCGTTGTCTTATTTTCCCAGGCGTCTCTTAAAAACCAGGGTAAGGGCGGGAACGATCTGGAACAGATCACCGACCACGCCATAACGAGCCAGCTTGAAAATCGGAGCTTCCGGATCTTTATTAATAGAAACGATCATTTTGCTGGAGCGCATACCTGCCAGATGCTGGATGGCACCAGAAATCCCACAGGCAATATACACATTCGGTGAGACAAGCTTGCCAGTTTGCCCGACCTGCATGGCATAAGGAACATACCCGGCATCCACAGCGGCACGTGAGGCGCCGACTGCCCCGCCCAACACATCTGCCATTTCCTTGAGCAAGGCAAAACCCTGCTGGGCGCGCCAGATCTCGGCCTGCTTCGCGGCCAACCCTGCAGGAGGCTGGAGGGAAGGGTTTTCGGACAGGCCACGACCACCGGAGACAATCACATTTGCATCGTTCAGGCTAACGCCGCCTCCAGCGTTAGTGTAGCCTTCCACGTTGGTAAGAGCCCCTGTCCCTACAGTAACCTTCGTAACTGGCCCGAACTTACCAGGCTGAGGCAAAGGCTTTGGGAAGGCACGCCCGCGCAGAGTAATAATCTGGGGTTTCAAAGAACAAGTGACTTTGGCCAGGACCTTACCGCCATATATCGGACGGGTGATAGTCAGCTTATCCCCGCTCGCTTCCAATGCAATGGCGTCCCCTAGAAGACCGGTATTCAAGTCTATG
>JBEKVG010000104.1:0-7781 GCA_049514195.1 Anaerolineales bacterium
GTTCAATTTTCTAGGTGCAAAAGTCGAGATTTAACATGGATATTTGGCGCTTGCTAATAACCCCTCCAGCCCATGGTGCCTGGAATATGGCAGTGGATGAAGCCATCCTAGAATCCGTGGGACGCAGCGAAGGCCTCCCGACCCTGCGCCTGTATGCCTGGGAACCCGCCTGTCTCTCGCTCGGTTATGCCCAACCCTTCACCGACGTGGACTTTTCCGCTCTGCAAGCGCTAGGCTGGGAGGTTGTGCGCCGTCCCACGGGGGGACGGGCCGTATTACATATCGACGAACTGACTTATTCGGTTATTGCACCGCTCAGCGAGCCACGCGTAGCCGGATCGCTACTTGAAACTTACTACCGACTAGCACAAGCCCTCGTGGAGGCACTCAAAATGCTCGAGATGCGGGTGGAAGTAAATGAAAATTCCGCACCATCACACAGGACGAGCACCAACCCAGTTTGCTTTGAAGTACCTTCCACGTATGAAATCACTGTTGAAGGAAAAAAATTGATCGGTTCGGCGCAGGCACGTCGGAAGGAAGGTGTGCTCCAGCACGGTTCCCTGCCATTGACCGGGGACCTGACACGCATCCTGCAGGTTTTGGTCTTTCCCGACGAGATGTCCCGGATTCGTGCGGCTGAACGGCTGTTGAAGCGAGCGACGACGGTGGAGACTGCACTAAAGCGCAAGGTTTCATGGGACGAGGCCGCCCAGGCATTCATCACAGCTTTTAGAACGGTACTCACTCTGGACCTCAAGCCGGGGATCCTGACCCAGGAGGAAAAAAAGCGCGCCGAGGAATTAGTAAGAATCAAGTATGGCCTTCCGGCCTGGACGGAAGAAAGGCGCACCACCTGATGACTGACTATTCAATTTATGGTATGGGTGAAACAAATTTGATCTGCTTATACCCAAGCGTTTCAAAGAACCAGCGCAGATAAGTCTGGGCATTCGCTGACGCCTGCTCAAGGACACCGTCATCCAACGCGCCTTTACGGATCTCGTCCTCAGCGACTGCGCGCGCCTGGGTCTCCAAACTGGGATCACCCTTCGTGAAAAGCCCGGTTTGGCGATCATAGACATAAGACTTTTCATTATCGAGGGCAACCACCAGCACTTCCGCGACGGGCAGACGGACATTCAGTACATTGCCATCCAGCCATAGATCTGCCGGTTGAATCTTGGCCATATCAATCCCAGCAATCACATAGCCGTGCGCCACAAAGAGCAGACGGTCGCCAAACAAGGAAGCTAGAACACCCTGATTGGTTTCGGCAGTAATTAATTTCTCAACGGTATAACGGATCGTTTCCAAGCGGGCAAGGGCCTGGACCTCGTTTATAACAGTGACTGGATCCGGGAGGATGGTGGGAGTGGGATGGAGCAACTCGAAAACTTGCGTGCCAAGCTGTTGGTTTGCGAGCTGCAGTGGGTCAAGGGTTTTATGGATTCTTAGATTTATCACGGCTGCCACTAACCAAACGACTGCAATTGTTAGAAGGAACAATAGGATTAATAAAGGTGCCTTATTCTTCATATTGAAATTATACTAGATTTGTTGAATCTTTGTTCTTTTCTATGTTTCTTTCCTGAAATAAGTTGCACAAAAAATTCTAAATTCAAATTGGAATGGAGGCGAAGATGCCCGAAAAAGTTCACCTGGTAAGTGAAAGTGAATGGCTGTCAGGCACTAACTGCCAACCTTGATTGGTAGGTTTTTTTAAGATTCTTGGACTTGCCATATTCAGGAAACCGAGATACTATACTATTGTCGTTGGGGAGAAAGATCCCCAAAAAACCAATCATTTCACGAGAGGAGAAAAGAGTATGAAGAAAGCATCCCTGTTTATTTCGTTGATGGTGGCTGCCGTCATGTTACTGACCGCATGTGGACCAGCAGCCACGCCTACAGCGGCGCCAGTAATGCCCACCGCCACGCAGGCACCTGAGGTGCCGGTTATTCTACCAACCGGAACCATGATCCCTACCTACACACCCACCGCAGTACCAACACCAACCACGGCCCCAACGCCGATACCCCCGATCTGCACCAAGCTGACGGACGCACCGGCTGCTCCCGCCGCTGGTCAAGTCGGCTCTTCGGGTAACCCCATCACAATGGCTTTCGTACCATCTGGTGAAGCTGGCATCATCGCCACAGCCAGCAGTGCCATCGCCGACTGCTTGAACAAAATGACCGGGTTGTCCTATACCATCCAGACCGGGACCAGCTATGCCGCCGCCATCGAAGCGATGGGGGCAGGGAAAGCGCAAGTTGGTTTCCTCAACACCTTCTCTATTCTTGCGGCTCAGGCGAAATACGGGATCATCCCGGCCCTGATCAATCTGCGCAAATATTCCACCAATGATCTTGATCCCGATAAGGCACTCAGTGGACAATTGGAGCCGTTCTACAAAGGTCAATTCATTGCCAGTGCAGCTTCAGGCATTAAGACCTACGCAGATTTGAAGGGCAAAACCTTCTGCTTTGTTGACCCGCTTTCCACTTCGGGTTATATTGTCCCGCGCATCATCCTCAAGGCCAATGGTGTCGATCCGGATACCGACCTCAAAGCCACGGTGAATGCCGGCTCCCATCCCAATGTCGCCATCGCTGTCTACAAGGGCGACTGCGATGCGGGTGTGACTTATATCAATGTTCTAACCGATGCGGCCACCAACCTGGCTGGGACTTATCCTGACATCGCCACCAAGGTCACCGTCTTCGCCGACACTGACCGTATTCCTAATGATGGCGTCCAATATATTAAAACCTTCCCTGCCGCGCTTCAGGCGATCACCACCGAAGGTCTTCTAGCCATGTCCAACGATCCGGGTGGCAAGGCCGTCCTGGCAAAGCTGTATGCCGTTAATGCCTTCCAAAAAATCGACTCAAAATTCACGATGTATTCTGACTTCCTTGCAGTTCTCAAGAAAGCTGGCGTCGATCCCGCTTCTCTGATTAAGTAAAGTTGCTTGTTAGCCTGGCAGGCAGAATAAACCTGCCAGGCTTTTCTTTTATTTATTTTCAATTACGACCACAACAACCCTATATGCTATGTTAAAAGTCGAAAATCTCACCAAAGTCTATCCGAATGGCTGTCAGGCGTTAAAAAACATCAGCTTCGAGGTCAAGGATGGCGAATTTCTGGCAATCATCGGGCTGAGTGGATCAGGGAAATCCACCTTATTACGCTGCATCAACAGACTGATCGAGCCAACTTCTGGCAAGATCATCTGGAACGGCCAGGATGTCACAGCCGCCTCGAGTTCAGAGATACGCAAGATCCGACGGCAGATCGGGATGGTCTTCCAGCAGTTTAACCTGGTGAAGCGTTCCTCGGTGATGGCCAATGTCATGTCAGGCCGGCTGGGATACGTTAACACATTTACCAGTTCCCTGCAGTTGTTTTCGGCGGAAGATAACCAGCGCGCCATCGCCAGTCTTGAGCAGGTCGGTTTGGTCGATAAAGCGCATGTCCGCGCTGACTCGTTATCAGGAGGCCAACAACAGCGCGTCGGGATCGCACGCGCCCTGATGCAGGAGCCCAAACTGATCCTGGCGGACGAACCGGTGGCCTCCCTCGACCCGGTTCTGGCGCATTCCATCCTGAAATATTTGGAGCAGTTAAACAAGGAACGCGGCATCACGGTGTTATGCAGCCTGCACTTTCTCGACCTGGTTCACCGTTATGCTACCAGCGCGATCGCCCTCAAGGATGGCGAACTGGTCTTCCAGGGGCTGCCTAAGCAAATCGACGACGCCCAGTTCAAGGCCATCTATGGTCAGGAAGCCGAACGGATCTCGATCATTTGAGCCACCCGGCCACACTTCCTGCCTCAATTCGATCAGTATCCTTGCTATCCTGATACTTTATGACAAACCCAAAGAGAAATTCGACCCACGCCAATAACGGCATCCTGCCTGGAATTTGCTCCCTTGTCGTTCCCGGGCTTGGTCAACTGATCTTGAAAAAACGAGGCCGGGGGTTGGTGATATTTATCACGACCCTGTTCCTTGTTTACATCACCGATTATTTCTTTGTTCACCAGAATATCGGGAAAGTCAGCCTCGGCAAGCTGACAACCAGCTGGCTATGGCTGCCATTGCTCCTTTTTTGGATCTGGAACGTGCTGGATGTGCGCGCCCTGGCCCTAAAAAAGAGATTCACTAGCTTGCCCGGGTTCATTCTGGCCGGCATCGTACTGTACGTGATCGCCTGGAATGTCACGGATGTCAAGCTGAACCGGTTGGTGGAACGTTTCAAAGACGCCCGTATTGTAGCGACGAACCTGCTCAACCCCGACCTGATCACCATGTCCGTCTATGGCAATGACCAGATCTGCGCCTGGAGCTGTATGTACACCTACATTAGCGACAAGCTGGCCGGGCGTCCGGTTGCCGGCCCAATCCGGGCGAGCGACAACCTGCTACAAATCTTCGGTGAGGTAAAACTTGTTCCAGCTCCCAATTGGGAGGTAAGCCTGGGCTTGGCAGCTCCCGGCAGCAATACCAAGACATTTGCCGCCGGTTCAATGATCCAGACTGTAGCAATGGGTCTGATGGCCACGCTCTTCTCTACCATTCTGGCCATCCCGATCAGCTTCTTAGCCGCACACAATATCATGTCGCGCCTCCCCGGCGGGACTATCGTGTATTACATCATGCGCGCCATCCTGAATGTGGTGCGCGCCGTGGATACCATTGTCTGGGGGCTGATCGTCATTGTTTGGGTCGGCCTGGGGAGTTTCGCGGGCGTCATCGCGTTAACCATTCACTCGGTTGCAGCCCTGGGAAAATTATTCTCCGAGGAAATCGAACACATCGACCCGGGCCCGGTAGAGGCCGTCACTGCCACCGGCGCGAATTGGATTCAGACCATCCGGTACGCAGTCATCCCGCAGATCATTCCATCCTTCCTGGCCTATTCACTTCTGCGCTGGGACATCAATATGCGCTCCGCCACCGTGATCGGTTTTGTTGCAGGTGGAGGCATCGGCTTTTTCGTGGTTGAAATGGTCCGCATGGGTGGTTACCAGCAATATGCCACTGCACTCTGGGCTGTAGTAGTTGTCATTATTATAGTGGATTACATCAGCGAGAAATGGCGCGAAGCCATCCTGAAAGACCAGCCTCAAAAAGATAAAAAGAAAAACCAAACGGCTCAAGTTTTTAAGACCGCCATCTATACGATTCTGGGATTGCTTGTATTTATCTATTGCTGGAATCTGAGTGGGATCAACCTGCGGGATCTATTCAGTCCCGGTTCGAACTTTGGACGACTGATCAAAGACTTTGTGACGATTGATCTATCCTCAAGCGTAATGAAGCCCGTTATCCAGCAAATGATCGTCACGATATTCCAGGCATTCCTTGCGACCACTTTGGGTGCCTTAATTGCCTTGCCCTTCAGCTTCCTGGCCGCGAAGAATCTGACCGGTCGAAGCCGGTTGTCTGCCTGGCTGTATTACGTGACCAGGGCGATTTTCAATGTCCTGCGTTCGATAGAAGCACTCCTGTATGTGGTCATTTTCATTTTCTGGGTCGGAATCGGTCCGTTTGCCGGGATGCTGGCGCTGGCGGTGACCTCCTTCGCACTGATTGGCAAATTATTCTCAGAAGCTATCGAAAACATTGATCCCGGTCCGATCGAGGCAGTCACTGCGACAGGTGCCGACCGTTTTCAAACAATTGCCTACGCCGTTCTACCGCAGATTGCCCCACCATTTATCTCATACTTGATCTACCAATGGGATATCAACATCCGCATGGCAACGATTATTGGGTTTGCAGGGGGTGGTGGGATCGGTCTAACCCTGACGACCTTCTTCGGTTCCCTTCAATACCATAAGGCTGGAACAGTTATCGCGTGTATTGTGATCGTGGTTGCGTTGATGGACTTTGCCAGCGCGAAGATCAGGCAGGTACTTGTATAAAGTCTACACCATGAGATTCTGTCTTGCTGAAGCCTGTTTCCAGACTGGAAACGGGTTTCTTTTTTTGCATGGTAGAATCCTGCTCGTGTTGAAACACATCCTGAAAATGCTCCTGAAGACGCTCCTTATCCTGATCATTCTTGGACTGCTTGTCCTGATCGTGCCACGATTGGTGACCGGGTTGTATGCGCGCGGGCGTACATATGCCACATCCGGTGTTCCGGCTCGACGCGTGGCGATCGTCTTCGGCGCAGGATTGTGGCGTAATGGTTCCCCCACCCCGGTGCTGGCCGACCGCGTCACCACTGCGGCAAACCTGTACTTTGCAGGAAAAGTTGAAAAACTGCTGATGAGCGGCGACAACCGCTTTGTTAGCCACAACGAACCCGAAGCCATGCGACAATTGGCTCTTTCGCTTGGCGTACCCAACGAGGCGATTGTCCTGGATTATGCCGGACGGCGGTCATACGATACATGCTATCGTGCAAGAGCCATTTTCAATGTCAATCAGGCCATCCTGGTGACGCAGGCCTTCCACATGCCACGCGTTATTTATCTTTGCAACCACCTCGGCGTCGACTCGATCGGCATCGAATCCGATCTGCGCATCTACCGCAAATCTTCCATGCTATACTGGAGTATGCGCGAACTCCTGGCAACAACGGCTGCTATCTGGGATATAAACATCGGTCACCCGATCCCGGTGCTTGGCAAACAGGAGCCAATTTTTCCGGAGAATCCATGACTCGAGATGAAGCTCTTGCCCTTGTCCGTGAATTCGTTAAAAACGAAAACCTTGTCAAGCACATGCTTTCGGTTGAAGCTGCCATGCGCTTCTACGCGGAAAAATTCGGCGAAGATGTGGAGAAATGGGCAATTACCGGTCTACTCCACGACTTCGATTGGGAAATACACCCTAGCCTCGAACAACATCCAATCGCTGGCGAGCCCATCCTGCGCGAACGGGGAGTGCCAGAAGACATCATTCGAGCCGTCCTCTCCCATGCCGATCATACCGGTATCCCGCGCCAGACCCGCATGGAAAAAGGTCTATATGCCTGTGATGAAGTCACCGGTCTGGTGACCGCAGTTGCCCTGGTCCGCCCGTCGCGCTCCCTGCTGGACCTGGAGGCAAGTTCCGTCAAAAAAAAGTGGAAAGATAAGACCTTCGCGGCCGGCGCCAACCGCGCTGAAATCGAAAAATCCGCCACGGAATTTGGCATCGAACTTTGGGAGCACGTTGGCAACGTTATTCTTGCCATGCGGAAAATTGCTCCGGAGTTGGGATTGGTTGGAATTATTCATCCGTAGACACACAAAAGATCGTTTCCCAAAGGAATAGAGTGTGTCTATGCATTTGGAGGAAACATGGCACTCCAAGGAAAAGGTTTCTTTCTTTATAATCTACCTCAATGCGATGGAGGCGACCCGGCTGCAATTGTGAGGGCAGCTCATGCTGCCAGTCTGAGCCACTTGTTCGTCAAAATCGCTGACGGGGAGAAGGCTTTCGGCATCGATGCATCCGGGATCGATTTCACTGCGCCGGTCGTTCAGGCTTTACGCACATCCGGGATCGCTGTGTGGGGCTGGCATTATGTCTATGGCAACAACCCTATAGCTGAGTCGGCCATCGCCATCGCACGCACTCAAGCTCTCGGTCTGGACGGCTATGTGGTGGATGCTGAAAGCGAATACCTACGTCCCGGGATGGCCAACGCCGCCCGCAAGTTCATGGACGCTGTACGCAAGACGCTGACGATCCCGATTGCCTTAAGCTCCTACCGTTTTCCCAATTACCACCCCGAATTTCCTTGGTCCACCTTCCTGGAATTCTGTGACGTG
>JBEKVG010000105.1:0-7768 GCA_049514195.1 Anaerolineales bacterium
GACCCTGCATGCCGCTAAAGGCCTCGAGTTCAGCGCGGTCTTCATCATCGGCCTGGACGATGGCATTCTGCCACACAGCCGGTCCTTTGACGATCCGGAAGCAATGGAAGAGGAACGCCGTTTGTTCTACGTGGGCATCACCCGCGCCGAAGACCGGCTCTACCTGCTGCGGGCATTGCGTCGTGGTGGACGTGGCTACAGCGAGGAAACCATCCCATCTCGTTATTTGGACGACATCCCACCAGAACTGCTCGCAGGCAGATCCCGCGGCGGGAATTCCTTCCACGGGACCAGCCAGGAGCGCACTCCGGCGTGGCTGCGCGCCGAGCCGGTCTCGGCTGCCGAGCCAGAGGCCAAGTTCCGAGCCGGGATGCGGGTGCAACATCCCAGCTGGGGCGAGGGTATGGTCTTGAACAGCCGCCTCCAGGATAATGACGAGACAGTGGATGTGGTCTTCGAATCGGTCGGGATCAAACGCCTGGCGGCCAGCCTGGCAAACCTGTCCATTCTAAAAAACGAAAGGTAAGAAGGAATCCCTCATGCTCAAAAACCTTCCCGCCACCCCCGAGGCCTTGATTGCCTGGACTTGGCCTGAAATCAAGCCATATTATCAAGAGCTTGAATCCCGCTACATCGTTGCCACGGATGTGGAGGCCTGGCTGGAGGATTGGTCGAGCGTTGGCGAACGCATTGAGGAACTGTACGCGCGTCTTTCTGTGGCGACCTCGGTCAATACTGCCGACAAGGAAGCCAACGAGCGCATGAATAAATTCCTGGATAGCATCTTCCCCAACGTTATGGCTGCCGAACAAAAGCTCAAGGAAAAACTGATCGCCAGCCAGCTCGAACCGGAAGGTTTCGAAATCCCGCTGCGTAACATGCACGCCGAAGCAGACCTCTTCCGTGCTTCCAACCTGCCTCTGCTGGCCGAACAGCAGAAACTCGCCATCCGGTACGACAAAATCTACGGCGCACAGACCGTTCAGTGGGAAGGCCAGGAGGTCACCCTGACCCGCCTGGCCATGAATTTCCAGCAGCCCGACCGGGAACGGCGTGAAAAAGCCTGGAAACTCAAGGCAGCCCGCCAATTGGCGGATGTGGAGGCCATCAATGAACTGTGGGTGAAATTCATGGATGTGCGTTCCAGGATCGCCAGAAACGCCGGCAAACCCTCCTACCGTGAATACGCCTGGCAGCAGAAACTGCGCTTCGATTACACGCCCGCCGACTGTAAATCCTTCGCAACGGCCATTGAGCAAGTGGTCGTCCCGGCGGCAACGCGCATCTATGAAAAGCGCAGGAAAGCCCTCCGACTCCCCTCATTGCGTCCTTGGGACCTGGTGGATGGCTGGTTCAACCATCCTGCCTCGCCTGCAAGTGTGCCAGCCCTCAAACCGTTCGCATCCATTGATGAACTCAAGCAAGGTGTCTCAACAATCTTCCACAAGGTTGACCCCGTACTGGGCGGCTATTTCGACAGCCTGCTCGCCGAAGGTCTTACCGACCTGGCAAACCGCAAGAACAAGGCCCCTGGTGCATACTGCACATCCTTTACATCCATTCGCAAACCATTTATCTTCGTCAACGCCGTTGGCACACATGATGACGTGATGACGACACTGCACGAATCTGGTCACGCTTTTCACATCTTCGAGACAGCCGGAATTCCTTACATCCAACAACTGGCTGTGCCGATGGAATTTGCCGAAGTCGCCTCGAAGGGCATGGAACTGCTCGCTTCACCCTTCCTGACGAAACGGACCGGCGGATTCTATTCGGAATCTGAGGCTGCGCACGCCCGCATCGATCACCTCGAGAGCGAGATTCTCTTCTGGCCCTTCATGGCCGTGGTGGATTTATTCCAGCAATGGGTTTATGAGAATCCAGTGGCAGGTGTGGACCCGGCAGCATGCGATGCCAAATGGGGCGAACTATGGGATCGTTTCCTGCCCGGTGTGGATTGGAGCGGTCTCGAAGAGATTAAGGTGACCGGCTGGCACCGTAAACTTCACATCCATACGGCACCTTTTTATTATGTGGAGTACGGCATGGCGCAGCTTGGAGCGGTCCAAATCTTCGGAAATGCACTGAAGGACCAGGCCGGAGCGGTGGCGGCTTATCGCAAGGCGCTTTCCCTTGGTGGAACCGTGACCTTGCCTCAATTGTTCACGACTGCCGGAGCCAGGTTTGCATTTAACTCTGCCACATTGAAAACCGCTGTGGACCTGCTGGAAAAGACCATTGGCGAATTGGAAGAAAAAATTGTATCTTCATAACAAAGAGCAGGAAGCATGGTTTGGGAACACTAAGGAGGCAACATGGATTACATTAACCTCGGAAAGTGCGGACTCAAGGTTTCCCATCTGTGTCTGGGTATGATGACCTATGGATCGTCCAGGTGGCGGAAGTGGGTGCTGGACGAAGAGCAGGCGCTGCCTTTCGTCAAACGTGCCTTGGAAGCTGGGATCAACTTCTTCGACACAGCGGACGTGTATTCACTCGGTGCAAGCGAGGCAGTACTCGGCAACGCCCTCAAGGGCTGCGGGGTCAAGCGTGAAAATGTCGTCATAGCCACCAAAGTCTTTAACCCGATGGGCGATGATGTCAACGACCGGGGCCTTTCACGCAAACACATCCTGGATTCGATCGACCGGTCACTGCGCCACCTGAAGATGGATTACGTGGACCTGTACCAGATCCATCGCTGGGACTACACCACGCCCATTGAAGAGACGATGGAGGCACTAAATGATGTGGTCAAATCGGGCAAAGCCCGCTATATTGGCGCCTCTTCCATGTTCGCCTGGCAGTTTGCCAAAGCCCAATTCACTGCCGACCTGCACGGCTGGGAGCGTTTTGTCTCGATGCAGAATCATCACAACCTAGTTTATCGCGAAGAAGAGCGCGAGATGATCCCATTCTGCATCGACCAGGGCATCGGTCTGATCCCGTGGAGCCCAATGGCACGCGGCTTCTTTGCTGGTAACCGCCACAAGCAGGGCGGCGGTGAGACGGTGCGTGCCCAGACAGACGACTTCGCCGGGATGCTGTATTACCGGCCGGAAGATTTCAGCGTTGCCGAACGTGCCTGGGAGATTGCCAAAGCACACAACGTTACCGGTTCGCAGATTGCACTGGCCTGGGTATTGAGCAAATCCTATATCACCTCGCCCATCATCGGTGCGAGCAAGCTGGAGCATCTCGACCAGTCCATTACAGCGCTGGAAATCGAACTTGCACTCGAAGAAATCACGCGCCTTGAAGAACCATACCAGCCACATCCCGTGCTGGGGCATTCGTAAACACGCAAAGTTTTTCCATGCACATGAAAAAGGCTGTAAAATAGGGAAATGTCCAACAATCTTAAAATTGTCATTCCGACTGCCGGGTGGGCCACCCGGGTACGCCCTCAGACCTGGTCCAAACCCAAACCACTGGTCGGCGTGGCAGGCCGGACCACCCTTGACCATTTGCTGGATTCCTTCAACAGTGTGCCAAATCCTGAGACGGCTGAGTACGTGATTATCTTGGGCCCCTACCTGGGCGAGACACAGATCCCACCCTACATGAAAGAGCATTACCCCGGTTACAAAGTCCATTATGTACTTCAGTCGGTGATGCGTGGTCAATCAGACGCCCTTTGGCTGGCGCGCGAATATCTTGCCGGTCCAATGATCATGTGCTTCTCTGATACACTGATTGAGACCGATTTTTCCTTCCTGGCGAACGAAATAGCCGATGGCGTGGCTTGGGTCAAATCTATTCCAGACCCGCGCCGGTTTGGCGTGGTTGAGATGGATGCAGATGGTTGGGCAACCCGGCTGATTGAAAAACCGGCCAGCATTGTAAACAATCGGGTGTTGGTGGGTTGTTATTATTTTCGCGAAGGCCGCCAGCTTGTCTCGGCCATTGAAGAGCAAATAAAACGCAGGAAGTCCTTGAAAGGCGAGTATTTCCTCGTGGATGCAATCAACATTATGATTGAACGTGGGTTGAAAATGCGCACACAGGCTGTCGATATATGGCTGGACATGGGCACGATTGAGACCATACTTGAGACCAACCGCTACCTGCTGGACCACGGGCGTGATAACACAAAAAACATCAACCGGAAAAATGTTAGAATCGTACCGCCCGTGTTTATTCATGAAAGTGCCAAAGTAACCAATTCCACAATTGGTCCACACGCCTCCATCGGCGCGGATTGCAGAATCATCAACAGTCGTGTGGAAGACAGCATCCTGGAGGCCGGCGTGCTGGTGGATACGGCTGCCTTGAAGGGTTCATTTGTCGGTCGGCGAGCCCGCATCCAGGGACACTCCGCTGACTCCACGCCGATGGTTTTAAATATAGGCGATGACAGTTCTGTTGTCCTTAAGTAGGGTCAATACTTACAAGGGACGGGACAGACACATCAATATGAACGCTTTTTGTAATTCTTTTTACAGGATGGTTTTGCTATATGGGTGAACTTGTTGAATGCCACTCCGGGTTCACATATGCCGACAGACCGGTTGCCCTGACTTGGGAAGGCCAGCGCCTGGAAATCGTCCAGATCCTGGCCGAGTGGCGTTCAACGGAGATAAAACATTTCCGGGTGCGCACCAGTGACGGCCAGGTGTTTGTACTGGCATACAGCCAGACAACCGATGAGTGGCAAATTCAACAGATTTAGGAGGTTAGATGCAGGAAATTTCTGATCAAGAGCATCTCTCGGAACGTGTGGTTGGGTTGAAACCTTCCGGGATCCGGAAATTCTTTGACATTGCTGCAACGATGAAAGATGTCATCTCGCTGGGGATCGGCGAGCCGGACTTCACCACCCCTCAGCCAATCCTGGAAGCGGGCGTACGTTCCCTGCGTGCCGGGGAAACACATTACACTTCCAATGCCGGTAAACTGGAGTTACGCCAGGCCATTGCTGATCATCTCAAGCACCTGTACGCTGTGCCTTACGATCCCGAACACGAAATCCTCATCACGGTGGGGGTTTCGGAGGCGCTCTACCTGGTGATGAATGCCCTGCTCGACCCGGGCGATGAGGTGATCATACCAACGCCCTGTTTTGTCTCCTACCAGGCAGAAGTTCTCTTGGCAGACGGCGTGCCGGTGGAAATTCCAAGCCACCTGGAAGACAATTTTCAATTGGATCCGCAGCAAATTCTCTCGGCAATCACCCCGCGGACAAAGCTCATCTTTATCGGTTATCCCAATAACCCGACCGGTGCGGTGGCCTCACGCCAGATCCTGAGCGCGGTAGCGAAAATCGCCGAAGAACACAACCTGCTTATCCTCTCAGATGAGATCTACGACCGTCTGGTCTATGACCACCAGCATGTCTGCGTACCGGCGCTGGACGAAGTTACCCGGCGCCGGACCATCTTGCTGGGAGGTTTCTCAAAAGACTATGCCATGACCGGCTGGCGTATTGGTTACGCCTGCGCTCCGGGTGACATTATCAAGGGGATGGTACGCATCCACCAGTACACGATCATGTCAGCTCCCACCACCGCCCAGGATGCCGCCCTGTTTGCCCTGACAGATGGCGAGGATGATGTGCAGAAAATGCTGGCTGAATATAACCGGAGACGCAGGTTGATCGTAGACGGCTTCAACAGGCTTGGCCTGACCACCTTCGAGCCACACGGTGCCTTTTACGCTTTCCCCAATGTAAGCGCTTCCGGCATGGACGACGAATCCTTCGCTGAAACATTGTTACGTGAAGAACATGTAGCAGTGATTCCAGGAAATTCTTTTGGCCCCGGCGGGGAGGGTTTTGTGCGCTGTTGTTATGCAACTGCCTACGAACAGATCGAGGAAGCGCTGCACCGCATGGAAAGGTTCATGAGCCGGCACGGATAACTTGGCCGGGAATACGTTGTTGCGCCTTTCACTGGAAATATCGTAAGGAGGATACTATGCAACCTCATTTGCTTGTTGCCCAACTGCGCTTCAGCCGGAGCGAATTTGTCCGCTGCCTCGAGGGCGTTTCCGAAGAGGATGCCCTGCGCCGGTTGACGCCAATGAACTGCATCAGTTGGATGGTGGGCCATCTTGCCAACCAGGAACACCGTTACTGGGTCATCTTTGCACAGGATAAAAATGTTGTACCTGACCTCTACGAACTGGTCGGTTACGGCAAGCCTGCCAGCACCCCTCCACTGGGGGAAATGTGGGCAGCCTGGCGGAAGGTGACTGCAGTTGCGGATGAGTACCTGAATACCTTGACGCCTGAAAAGCTGCAAGGCTATCTTTCGAGGGACGGGAAACCGGTTGACGAAAACATCGGCACTTTGCTGATGCGAAATATCTACCATTACTGGTACCACACCGGTGAGGCTTCGGCTGTCCGGCAGATGTTGGGGCACATCCATGTCCCGGAGTTTGTGGGCGATATCAATACAGCGCCATACCGGCCGGAAGCATGTTAGGAAAGCCAATCTTCATCAATGCTTGAAAAACTAAGGGTTTTCGCCAGAAACGACGCCATCCGCCGTACCTTTGGCTATTATTTCCTTTTCATCTGCCTGGGGCTGAGCTCGGCGATCCCCGGCCCAACTCTACCCGCCCTGGCTGTGCAAACCCATACCAGTTTGGGAAGCATGGGTCTGGTCTTCCTCACTAGTGCTGTTGGCCTCACCCTCGGTACCGTCATCAGCGGGCGAATCTTCGATCGCTTGCATGGCCATCCAATTATGGGAATAGCAGAAATGTTTGTGGCAGCCATGCTCTTTTTCGTCCCGATCACGCCCTGGTTTTGGATATTGCTGGTTATCGTGGCCTGCCAAGGCTTCGCCTGTGGATTTATCAGCACCGGGGCAAATACCCTACTGGTCTGGACACATGGCGAAAAAGTCGGTCCGTTCATGAATGGGCTGCATTTCTCCTTTGGCTTGGGAGCTTTTCTTTCCCCGTTCCTGGTCGCACAGGTGATCGGCATTGAAGGCGGTTACCGTCTAGCTTATTGGATCCTTTCAGCTTTTACGCTATTGGTCGGTCTGCGAATGTTGACCCTCAAGGGCAGCCCCCAACCTACCCACGCGACTCATGGCAAGACGGCCCGGCCTGCCCGCGGCCCGGTTCCCTACCCCCTGGTGATTTCAGCCATGCTGTTCCTGTTCTTCTACGTGGGTGCAGAGATCACCTTTGGCGGTTGGGCCTACACGTATGCAATCACTCTCAAGCTGGCCAGCGCGGCCGGGGCGGCCTACCTGACTTCGGCATTTTGGCTCGCGTTCACCGTAGGCCGGCTGATCTCCATCCCGGTCGCCACCCGCTTCAAACCAAAGCAGGTGATCCTGGCAGCTTTATTAAGTTGCCTGACCGTCCTAGCCGTGGGAATGCTCTTTTCGGGTTCCAGCACGGCCCTGTGGCTGATGGCGATCGGGCTGGGTTTCTGCATGGCACCTATCTGGCCAACCGGATTCACCCTGGCCGGGCAGTCCATCGACCTGACTGGCCGAGTCACCGGCATAATCCTGCTGGGAGATAGTTTCGGCGCCATGGTCCTGCCGACCCTGGTTGGCAAGATCATCGTAGGCAGTGGTCCCCGGGCCATGCTTTATCTGGTTTTCGGTAGCCTGGTATTGAATCTACTGGCTTTCATAGGCATGCTGTACCTGCGTCCGCCTAAAAAGCCATCTTTCATTTAGAGTCTTATGGCATTGAGATCGACAAAAGATTGTCGTTCATACAGAATGATTGAACGGCAACGCCGAGTACCTTAAAAAGGCATAGCATATCGTTCTGAAGGGTTAGATACAAATCA
>JBEKVG010000106.1:0-7725 GCA_049514195.1 Anaerolineales bacterium
TATGCCATGCAGATCGGGACAAATGTTTTCATCATCCTATGTGTTATTCTGGTCGTCTGGCTGATGCAAACTCTCTACAAACCTACGGTTATCGGCTGGACCCCCAACGTGGAGGCTGAGGCAGTCGCTACCGAATCCATACCTGCATCCGTTCTCGCACCTGTGCAATTACCCGCGCTGGTTGCTAATAAATTGGACGGCGTCTCACCTCTGGCAGTTTTACATACCACAATTCCCACCCGCCCACGCATCGACGTTGTAGAATATACTGTCCAGAAGGGTGATTCAATTTTTAGCATTGCCGCTAAATATGGGCTCAATCCGACTACCATCCTCTTTGGCAATTACAATACCCTCAAGGATTCACCCGATTTGCTCAAGGTGGGCCAGCATCTCAAAATCCTGCCTGTCGACGGGACATATTACCAGTGGCAGGGCTCTGAAAACCTGACGAATGTTTCCCAAGTCTTTGGAGTCGATCCGGAAGTGGTTATTAACTACCCCGGAAACCACCTTGACCCGGACACCATTGGTGATTTGACTCATCCCAATATCCCCGGCGGCACCTGGCTGATCTTCCCCGGCGGGAAACGTGAATTCACCTCGTGGACAGCCCCAGCGCAACTGGTAAGAGAAAATCCATCAACCCGTGTCTGGGGGCCGGGTGTATGCAGTGGAATCACCTATGTCCAGGTGGGTTATGGCACATTCGTGTATCCCACGGTCGAGCATTGGCTCTCTGGGACGCCGTTTTTGCCCTCCATCCGCCACTTCGGAGTGGACTTTGCTGGTGCGCAGGGGAATGCCGTCTATGCCACCGATGCGGGTACCGTCGTGTATTCCGGCTGGAATGACTGGGGGTATGGTAACCTGATCATAATTGATCATGGTAACGGCTGGCAGTCACTCTACGCACACCTGAGCCAGATCAACGTCAGCTGCGGTCAAAATGTCGGCCAACACGACACGATCGGGTTGGTCGGCATGACCGGCGGCACCTCAACCGGCCCGCACCTGCATTTTGAATTAATGAACACGGTTTACGGGTACATTAACCCCCTTGACTATATGCCGCCACCGTAGAACCAATCGGCTATAATCAGGGCATGTCTTCTCCTCTTCCTCCGCCCGTCTGGGTCGCTGATCCCCAGTCCCTCTACCTCCTGGCCAGCACCCTGGCATCTCAGCCTCGCTTAGCGGTGGATACCGAATCCAATTCTCTCCATGCCTATCGGGAGCAAGTCTGCCTAATTCAATTCTCCATCCCTACCGCCGACTTCCTAGTTGACCCGCTCGTTTTGCACGACCTCTCTCCGCTTGCCACTCTTTTCAGCAATCCGGAGATTGAAAAGGTTTTCCACGCTGCTGAATATGACCTCATTTGTTTAAGACGCGATTTTGGTATAACCTTCGCTAATATCTTCGACACGATGCAGGCCGCGCGTATCCTTGGCTATAAACAGGTCGGCCTCGATTCCATGCTGGCAGAAAAACTCAGTATCTCCATGAACAAACGCTATCAGAAAGCCGATTGGGGTGAGCGTCCGCTATCCAATGAAATGCTAAATTACGCCCGCCTCGATACGCATCACCTACTGGAGCTCCGTGATAACTTGCAGGCCGAATTGCTGGAGCGCGGCCGATGGGAGCTGGCGCACGAGGAGTTCACCCGTCTAGCCATGGGTAACGGCGTCATCAAGCCAGATATACCCTCTTGGCAGCATGTTAAGGGCATACAGCACTTCACCCGGCGCCAGTTGACGGTCCTGGATGAACTCTGCCTCTGGCGCGAGGCCCAGGCCGAAAAAATGGGCCGGCCAGTCTTCAAAGTGATGGACGACAAGCGTCTGATCTCCATTGCCCTGGCCACTCCAAAAACTCCAACAGACCTCGAAGCTCTCAGCCTGACCCCTAGGCAGGTCTATATCTTCGGCGATGACATTCTCCAGGCTGTCTCGCGCGGCCGGAAAGCCGATCTCGTCGCTCGCCCTCTTACCAGCCGACCTGACCAGGCCGTCCTTAACCGGCTGAATGTCCTCTCAGGCTGGCGTAAGACCGTCGCCCAGAATTTTGGCGTAGAATCAGATATTATCCTGCCAAAGGCATGGATGCATGCCATCGCTGGGCAAAATCCTAAAACCATGCACGAACTCTGCGCTCTCATGCCGGAGTCTCCCTGGAGACTGGAAACCTTTGGCAAGGAAATCCTGAAAACGATCCATGCAAGGAAAAAATCTTCCCTGCAATAGGATAGGAGCCTGAGGTTGTCAAAATCTTTGGCGAAGAATGCCATCGTCGCGCCGTTGTTGTCACTATTGGCGGACTTTAAGCGCATGCCGGCCTGGATCTGCTAACGCAATACGCCTTGGCCATCAAGGGACAGGTAAAACAGATCATTGTGGATATTTAACCCTAGAATTGTCAATTTAGATTATAATTATCTGAATAAAAAAATGAAAGTGAGATCGTGATGAAAATAGTAACCGATTGCGCTGCCGATCTGCCCACCGAAGAATTGGAATCCCTGGGCATTATCCAAGCTCCCCTGTATATACAATTTCCAGAAGGCGAGGTCAATTCCGCCGATATCTCCGCTGATGAGTTTTACAATCGCCTGGAAGCCATGCGCCCCGCCATTCCATCCACCGCCCAGCCTTCCAGTGGAGTTTTTAACGAGATCTATCGCAAAGTAGCCGATGCTAGCAGGAACATTCTGTCCATTCATGTCTCATCCGGGTTGAGCGGCACCTTCAATTCGGCACGCGTGGGGGCAGAACATATCAAAGAATCCGTTGTTAATATTTTCGACTCTATGACCCTCTCTGGTGGCGAACGCTTCCAGGTGCTGGCAGCTGCCAGGGCTGCTAAAGCTGGCTGGAATCTTAAGTCTATTTTGGAACGGCTGGAAATGATCCGGGAAAAAACTGAAGTGATCTACACGCTTGAAACGCTGGAATACCTGGCACGTGGTGGCCGCATTGGACGCGTTCAGGCTTTGATGGGGTCAGTCTTGAAGATCAAACCCATCATACGGGTCGATCATCAGGATGGTAAGTACACAACGGTTGCCAAGGGTCGCACAATCACACAGAACTTGGCCACTATTGTTGATCATATTTCAGCTATATACGGCTCCATCCCGTTGTGGGCCACTGTCCTACACGGACGCTTTGCCGAAAGTGCAGACGCACTTGCGAAATCCATGAATTCACGCCTCAATATTAAAAAAATGGAAATCCTGCGCATTTCCCCCGTGCTGGGTGTCCATACTGGGCCTGGCATCGTAGGTACCGCTGTAATGCCAATGGAATTGGTCGAAGATCTATCTTGAGAAGAATCGGACCCGGGAAACAGTCCCGGGTCTGATATTGTTAGGCAATATAACTGACGGGATGACGATTGCCACCAGTTATATTTTAGGCTTTCATCAATCCAACCGTTATTTTCTCTCCGTTGAACTCGTCTGTTGAAATTGAAAATCCAGGAACCGGCTCGGAAAAACTCAGATCTACCGTCAACGTTTCAGCGGTGACATACTCCCGGTTGGCCTCAATGGCTTCCTTCAAGCCGGGTGTAGCTACCACATTAACTCTAATACGGTCGGCTACATCTAGGTTGGCAGTTTTGCGCAGATCCTGCACCCGCCGGACAAATTCGCGTGCCAAGCCTTCACGAACCAATTCCGGCGTTAGGTCTGTGATCAGAGCAACCAGATACGCACCCTCCGATGCCACAGCAAAGCCAGCTTTAGCGTCAGTCCGCACTTCCACTTCCTCAGGCAGGATACTGTACTCCTGGTTTTCGGAAACAACCTTCACCGGTTGTCCAGCAAGGAAAACCGGTGCAACCACATTGGCATCCATTGCTGTTATGGCTTTTGCTAGTCCTGGGAACTTGTTGCCATATTTTTGCCCCAACTGCCTGGGCAGAGGCTTAACCGCGAACGAGACCACCTCCCCACTGGTATCCAGCAGGCGTACTTTCTTGACGTTCAATTCATCGGTGATAAGGTCGGCATAGGCCTCCAGTGCATGACGTTCATACGGACGACCCAAGGCAAAGGCAGCCTCGGCCAGCGGCTGGCGGACTTTGCGGTTGGCTTTCTGGCGGGCATTGTGGCCCAGCGAGACCATCTTCATAACGAGAGCCATCTCGCGGTTGAGTGTCTCGTCAATCTTGGCGTAGTCCGCTTTGGGCCAGGCGGCCAGATGAACAGATTCAGCAGCATTCGAATCCAATGAGCATACCAGGTTGCGATACATCTCCTCGGCCAGGAAAGGCATGGCGGGGGCCAGCAACTTTGCGAGAGTCACTATTGCTGTATAAAGGGTTGAATAGGCTGCCTGTTTGTCGGTATCGGATTCGGATTTCCAGAAACGCCGGCGGGAACGGCGTAGGTACCAGGTCGAGAGCGTTTCGACAAAGCCTTCGATGGGTCGCGTCGCACCGGGTACATCATAACTCTCGTAAGCCTTGGTGACATCCCGCACGAGTGCGTTCAACGAAGAAAGCAACCATCGATCTAGGTCATTTCCTTTCCCCTCTAGCGTTGAGGGGTCGGGAGTAAGGGTGGGTTTGTCGAGGTTCGCATACGTCACAAAGAAAGAGTAGATATTCCACAGGGTAAGGGTGAAGTTCTTGACCACTTCCGTTACCATGCCGGGTGAAAATCGCTTCTCGGCTCCGGGCAGAGCGCAGGTGTAGAAATACCATCGGAAAGCGTCCGCCCCGGATTCATTTAGCACGGTCCAGGGGTCAATTACATTACCTAGGCGCTTTGACATCTTCCTCCCATCCGCATCGACAACATGGCCAAGACAGACTACGTTCTTGAAACACTCCTGGTCAAAGAGCAGGGTGCTGATTGCATGCAGGGTATAGAACCAACCGCGGGTCTGGTCAACCGCTTCACAAATGTAATCGGCCGGGAATTGTTTTTTGAACAATTCCTGGTTCTCGAAGGGGTAATGCCACTGGGCCACTGGCATCGAACCGGAGTCGAACCATCCGTCAATCAGATCAGGAACGCGCCTCATCCTGCCACCACATCTGTCGCATACCCAGGTGACATTGTCGACGTGTGGGCGGTGGAGGTCCAGATCAGTCAAGTCGCTTCCAGCTTTCTCAGAAAGCTCCTTCACTGAACCGATACATTCTCGCTTCTTGCAATCCGCACATTCCCAGACCGGTAGCGGCGTACCCCAATAGCGTTCGCGTGAAAGCGCCCAGTCAATGTTGTTGGAAAGCCAGTTACCAAAACGGCCTTCCTTGATAGTCTCCGGCACCCAATTGATCTTATTGTTGAGTTCCACCAGACGGTCTTTGAACTGGCTTGTGCGGATATACCAGGAATCACGCGCATAATAGATCAATGGGGTATCGCAGCGCCAACAGAAGGGATACGTATGAGTATACTTTTCAGACTTAAATAAAAGCCCGCGTGCTCGCAGGTCTTCAATGATAGACGGGTCGGCATCCTTGACAAAAACACCCCGCCATGGCGTAATTTGCGGTAGGAATCCGCCATCCGGGCCAACTGTCATCAATACGGGCAAATTATATTGCTTGGATACTTCCATATCGTCTGCACCAAAAGCCGGGGCAATATGTACCAATCCCGTACCATCCTCCGTGGTGACAAAATCACCCAATATCACATAATGGGCCAATTTCTCCAGCGGCATGAAAGTGAAAAGGGGATGGTACTTTGCTCCCTTGAGTTTCTTGCCCTTGAAACGCTCCACTACTTTGACATTTTCCCCACAAAAGACTTTTTCCAGCAATGATTCCGCCAGGATCAACCGTTCACTGCCTCCGCCTGTATCCTCTGGAGTATCCTTGAGGGGACGCTCAACTGTCACATATTCGACTTCAGAGCCTACCGCCACAGCTACATTGGCCGGCAGCGTCCAGGGTGTGGTGGTCCAGACCAGCAGCGAAGTACCGGGCTTATCCACCAATGGCATGCGGACAAAAATCGACGGATCGATGGCCTCTGCATACCCCATGGCAACTTCATGATCTGAAAGCGGTGTACCGCAGCGTGGGCAATATGGGACAATTTTATAACCTTTATAAAGCAAGTCGCGTTCCCAGAAATTCTGTAATATCCACCAGACTGATTCAATGTATTCGTTAGTATAGGTAACATAAGCATCGCCCAAATCAACCCAGAACGCGATGCGATCAGTCAATCTCTCCCAATCCTGGATGTAATCGAACACCGATTTTCGACATAAATCGTTGAATTTCTCGATGCCATATTCTTCGATCTGCTGTTTATTATTAAATCCTAATTTCTTCTCTACGGCGATCTCCACAGGTAAACCATGAGTATCCCAACCGCCGCGCCGAGAAACGTGGAATCCATTCATAATTTTATAGCGCGGGAATATATCCTTGAAGGCGCGTGCTTCCACATGGTGGACACCCGGTTTGCCATTGGCCGTCGGCGGCCCCTCGTAGAAGACATATTCCGTTGCACCTTTACGCTCGGAGATGGTCTTTTCAAAGATCTTCCGAGTTTTCCAGAATTTCAAAACACCCTCTTCCAGGGCGGTTACATCGAGTTTGGGCGAAACTGGTTTGAACATAGCAGACTCCAAATGGATTGTCGAATTGTGATATACAAAATGAAAACGCTCATCCCAACAGGGACGAGCGTGATGGCTCGCGGTACCACCCTGATTCCAGCCCGTAGGCAGGCACTCAGTGGAGTACGAACCGTGAGTTTATACTCCTGTCCTTCTAACGGCGGACAACTCCGGCTCTCCTACTTTGAGCCCAATTTTCTGACCCATGCCAATTGGACTGATTTCAGATCACGGCTCCGGGAGGATTTTCGGCCTTTCCCGCTGCCCCGGCTCACACTTATTCCAGGTTCGCTTTCAGCAGTGCAGGGCTTACTCGTTCCCATCATCGCCTTTTAGATTTGATTAAATAAATTATGCCACAGAAACATCGGACGGACAAGGCTGACATTTGATAAAATAGGCACACCGCCTTCCCGAAGACATTCTTCATGAAAGAAATCTGCTATTCCAGCTGTTCCAAATCACCCACCTGGGCGCAGGATGAGTTGCAGGTCCGGATGCCTGGTGGGTATTCATTGGAATGGGGCTCCAATACAGATTGCGGTCATTAACTATGATTTTGACTCTGTTGCAGTCTGGGCCTCCCAACGCAAAAGTCCAATCTTCTTCCATGAATTTAGCGCTTACTCCGAAAGGGACCAGGATGGTCATATCCACCAGGGTCATATAGATACGCTCCGTGCCCTCATACCTATTCCATAGAAGGACACATCCATGACCAGCCAACTCTTCGCACATGCTAATATCACAGCCGATTCCATTGAAAAAGTAAAAGGTGGTTTTCTCCTCTCCGGTCCGCGTGTCACCCTGGATCTGCCAGCTACACTGAGGTGTTTCTATCGCCATGGCTGGCAATCCTGGAGCCTGGCGGCCTGGATCGACCCATCCAGGCCAGCCGTACCGATAAGCTCACCCGAATTAAGCACCAAAGATGAGGATCCCCTTTATGCGCTTTCGCCCCACCATACCAGCGCCTGGGTTGCTGCAGTAGAACTTGCAGACGGTTTGATCATCCTGATCGGAGCTCTCAACCTGGGCGGGCGGGTCAAACTGGAAGGAACGTGTCTGCGAGGCTTCTACGAGTCAGGCAGCGGTGAATGGTTCATAGCCGAGGGATCGGAAGAGCAAGTCT
>JBEKVG010000107.1:0-7673 GCA_049514195.1 Anaerolineales bacterium
AAAGGAAATCTTCCAACAGGCTGTAGATGTCCCCGAGCAGTTTATTGACCTATTGGTTGAGCGCTCCGAAGGTGTGCCATATTACACCGAGGAGATGGTCAATTGGTTCATCGACCATGGCATCCTGGACACGCAGGGCGAACAGTGGCGCTTTTCCCCCGATAAATTGAAAGAGCAGCCGTTGCCAGCGACTTTGCAGCATCTGCTGCTTACCCGTCTAAGCTCGCTTTCCCAGCAGGAACGGGCGGCATTGCAGCGTGGGGCGATCTTCGGGCGGCGTTTCTGGACAGGCGGCGTGGAAGCCTTGGGTGTGGTCGGCGGAGCGGATACGCTCGGCCACCTGCAGCCGCGTGGCTTTGTGGCGGCGCAGCCCGAATCGGCCTTCCAGGGAGAAACCGAATGGAGCTTTCATCAAAGCCTGCTTCAAGAAGTGACCTACGAAAGCGTGCTGAAGCGCGAGCGGGCCGCTCTGCACAAGGTGGCGGCCGAGTGGCTTGAGCGGCAGGCGCGTCAGGCTGGGCGGCTGGATGAGTTTGCTGGGTTGCTGGGCGAGCATTGTGAGCGGGCCGGTGAGCTGAGCACGGCCGCGGATTGGTATCTGCGCGCCGGTCAGCGTGCCATGGCCCAGGGGGCGCCGCGTGAGGCGGTGGTTTTTTACACTAAGGCATTGGAGCTGCTACCACCGGTTGACCGGGAACGGCGCTGGCAGGCTCTGCTGGAGCGGGAGGAAGCTCTTTCCGTGTTGGGTGATGCGGAGCCCTGGAAAGCGGATATCATCGCTATACTGGAGCTGGCCCGCTCTTTCGATGATGATAATTACCTGGCCGAGGCCTATCTATGCCAGGCGATATTTGGTTCGCGTACGGGGGATGAGCCCATGAGCGACAAGGCTTCCCGGGAAGCGCTGGCAGCCGCACGGCGCTGTGGCAATGAAGCAATCGAGGCTAAAGCACTTGCCCTGATTGCGATTGTGGATGTAAACCGGAGTGATAAACCTGCCACTATCCAAAATATCGAAGAAGCCCTGAAACTGGCTCGCCGGCTGGGGGATGAAGGCGTGCTGTCCTTTGTCCTTTTCCGAGCAGCTTTTTGTTATAGTGGATTAGGCGACGTTGCCAGGTGTACCCCGCTGCAACTTGAGCAGATAGAGCTGGACCACCGCCTCGGGAACCGCAGCCAGGAAGCAGTAGGCTTGAGTAACTTGGGGGGTGGATTTATTGGGATGGGGCTGTATAAACAAGGTCGGTCGCTCATCGAGCAAGCCAAAACTATTAATGAGGCACTGGGTGCGCGCCGTGTAGTAGCATATAACCTGAACAACCTCGGATATATATATATTGCAGGTGGCGACCTGCGAAAAGCACGCCAATTGAATGAGCAAGCCCTTCAGGAAATTTCTCCTTCCCAAGATGCGGTGGGGAAGATAGGCATTCTCAACGACTTAGGGCTTGTGCTTTTGGCGATGGGTGATGTGAACGGTGCAATCAGGCGCTTCACTGAAGGGCGCGAGTTAGCCATAAGCCATGGGAGGGAAGCCAATTCCTGCGAAATTGCAGCTGGTCTGGCTGCTTGCGCTATCATGCAAGGACAGTTGGACGAGGCACGAAAATTTGTCCATGAAGCCTGGGACCATCTGAAGGAACACGGTTGGTTGGGGATTGGTAACCCTGGGGTAGTCTATCGCAGTTGTGCCGAAACCTTTGATGCCCTGAGTGAGGTGGAAAATGCCCGGGCGGTCATTGAGAGCGGTTACCAGGAATTGATGGAAGTGGCTGGTAAAATTAACATGCCGGAGTGGCGGCAGTCGTTCCTCGAAAATGTACCCGAAAACCGGGCGATCATGGAGATGTGGGAGCGTAGGAAGCAGTAAAGGGGGCCGCATTGAATATTGATTAATGCTCTTTCTTGCAGCAAACAATAAACGGGGTGTCTTCTGGCAAAGCATATATAAAGATGGGTATTCAACCCAATAATTTATGAGGTGAAACATGGAAGATCAGCACAGTAATTTTCTAGGAACATACTTCAATAAAGATGCCGCCCTGCGGCTTGCACAGGGCTTGAAAATCCTGGCGTGGATCATCCTGATAATCTATGGATGCCAGTTGGTCCTATCTATCGGAGTATATACACTGCAAATCCTGCGCGGATTTTGGGCAGGGATGAGTTTCACTGATGGCCTCCAGAATTTTCTGACTGCCTTCGAGCAGCCTCTGCATGGCGTGGTATATTCCTTCGCGTTGTGGGGAATCTCTCAATTATTGCTTATCTTTCTGGATATTGAAGACAATACCCGGCGCGTCGCGCGTGGAATGAAAGAATAATATTAAGTTACGGTTTTCAATATTGTCCTGTCTTAAAATTGTTGTATAATTGCGCCGATATGAACGCCGGAAATTATTCCCTATACTATAATCCCCATCTTTAATACGCCGTTGCGGGTGGGGAGAACGCGCCAGCTACGGCAGGCGCGTTTTTATTTATGAATTGTAGCATCCAAACACGTTGGGAAGGATGGGGGTGTGCGTGCGGATTCGTACCCTTCGGGTATGCTTCGCGACCGCACGCACACCCTCATTCACAGATGGTTGAGCTGATACTGTGAATAATTGGAGATCCTTATGAACATTGATGAGCAAGTGGCTTTGTTGATGCAAGGCACGGAATATGGCGATGAAGAGCTGAAAAAGGCTATGACCGCCGAGCTGCGCGCCAGGTTGATCGAAGCGGAGAAAGAACAGCGCCCACTGCGCGTGTACTGTGGCTATGACCCGACCTCGACCGATCTGCATCTCGGCCACACGATCACGATGCGCAAACTGCGCCAGTTCCAAGATTTGGGCCACGATGTGACCTTCTTGATCGGCAATTACACCGCCCTGGTGGGCGACCCATCCGACAAAAACAAAGCGCGTCCGGTTTTGACTCAGGAGCAGGTGGCAAAAAATGCCAAGACGTATGCCGAGCAGGCCTTCCGGGTGCTGGACCCTAAGAAGACGAAAGTTCGCTATAACGGCGAATGGCTTTCTGAGTTATCCCTGCTGGATTTGATCCGGTTAGGTCAAAATTTCACCATTCAGCAGTTCCTGGTGCGCGAGAATTTCGCCAAACGGTTGAAAGCGGGCGAACCCATCTACCTCCACGAGACATATTATGCCTTGATGCAAGGCTACGACGCAGTTGCCATGCATACGGATATCCAAGTGGGCGGCACGGACCAATTGTTCAATATCATTGTAGCCGGACGCAAGTTACAGGAAGCGCTCGGCCAGAAACCACTGGTGGGCGTGATCTGCGGCATCCTGCCAGGAACGGACGGCGTGCAGCGCATGTCCAAATCCACTGGAAATGTGATCCCGATCAATACCAGCGCGGCGGATATGTACGGCAAGGTGATGAGCGTGCCGGATGTGGCGATGGGCAAATTCGCCCGGCTGGTCACACGCTGGCTGCCGGCTGAGATCGAGGCCATGGAGAAGGATGTGGCTTCAGGGAAATTGCATCCGCGGGATGCCAAGATGCGCCTGGCGCGCGAGATCGTTTCCATCTTTTATGGTGCAGACAAGGCCAGGGGTGCTGAAGAAGCCTTTGTGCTTTTATTCCAAAAGAAGGATGTGCCTGAGGATATGCCCGAATATGATTTGAAGCCTGGTCAAACGGTGCTGGAAGTATTGGTGGTGGCCGGGCTGGTGACGAGCAAATCGGATGGGCAGCGGATGGTGGAGCAAAAGGGTGTCAGGCTGGACGGGGAGGTAATGGAGAAATTCGATGCGCCCTTCCCGCATCCGGGAGTATTGCAAGTGGGGAAACGGCGCTTTGTGCGAGTGAAATAAAAGAGCTAGATTAGGGCTGGATAGCCTCTTCAAGCAACTGCTGGGCGAGGTAGGCGGCCCACTGCTGGCTGGGATCCTCCAACAGAACCACAACCGTCATAGGCATGCCTTGCCAATCTGGCAGCGTCCCGCCCAGGGCCCAGGAGACGGTTTTCTCCCCCTGTCCGGTCAGGCCACTCCATTGCCAGAATGGCTGGCTTTTGACCATCAAAGCCTGGGCGGCAGAGAGGGCGGCACTTTCGGACAGAGCCTGGACCGGATTGGTCAGCGGCGGCAAGACAACCCAACCCTGGGAGGGAGTTTTGACGGCCATTGCCAGACGTGGTGCGGGCCGGATGCCATTATCGCTAAGTGTGGCAGCCGCGAGAGCCACCTGCAATGGGCTGAGTCGCAAAGGCTTATCCGGAGACCCAGCTACAGCGACTGGCAGTTGTAGATCCGGCGCGGAGTAAAACCCCAGGGCGGTATATAACTGGGAAGGATTGCTTATGAATGGCAAGCCAGAGAGGCCGATGGTCTGGAACCAGGACAACATGTCTGTGCCGGCAGGATAAGTATTCTGGGCGGCGCGGTCCAGCAACGGCGATTGTGGATTCTTAAGCAAAGCGGTGATCTGTTCATCCAGCCGGTTCGGGTCATAGGTGGGATGGGATGCCATCGCCAGTATCTCGCCGCTTTTTGAATTGAGCAGGACAATGGTGCCGGTGCGGTCACCCAGCAGGGCATCGGCGCGGCGCTGCAGGCCAAGATCAAGGCTCAGGCGCACGTCCAGCCCGGGTGGTGGCTGGCCGTAGACTAGGTGGTCCCACCAAATGAGGCTGGTCGGATTCCCTTGCAGGCCACGTAACCAAGGATCAAGGGACGCTTCCAGCCCGGACTGTCCATACACAGGATCGGTATAACCAGTAATGGAAGCCAGGTCAGGATACAAATAGGTGCGGGCGTAATTGCCAGATCCGCCCTGGGTGAGGTCGATCGGTATTCCACTTCGATCAAACAAACTGCCGCGCTTCACATAACGGTCGGCAATCGAACGGCGGGCATTATCGGTGCGCTGCAAAAGGTCCGGACCGCGCCAGACGGCCCACCAGGCATTCGTAATGGCCAGTGCGAGCAGTCCCAGGCCGATCAAGCCGGCCAGGAGCAGATAGGGTTGTGGCTTTGAGAGGGGAGCAGGCTCGTCCTCGGGCTGGCTGGATATGAAAAGGAGGATGAGAAGCGCCAGGAAGGAAGTTAGAAGGGAGGAGCCTCCATAAGAGACAAACGGCAATGTCACCCCGGTAAGCGGAAGCAGGCGGATGTTCCCACCGATAATGAGGATGGATTGTGCACCGATATACGCTGTCAGACCGGCTGCCAGGATGCGACGGAAGCTATCCGGAGCGTGCATGGCGGTGCGCAGGCCGCGCGCAACGAAAAATCCGATCAGTGCCAACAGGCCGAGGCTCCCGACCAACCCGGTTTCCTCGGCAATCGCAACAAATATAAAATCAGAAACGGCGACTGGAACCAGCCCAGGACTGCCCAAACCGGGACCACGCCCAACCGTCCCGCCGTTGGCGACCGCCATGAGGGATTGCACAATCTGGAACGAGCGACCGGATGGATCGAGCCAGGGGTTAAGCCAGGCATCCACTCGCAAACGGACTACGTCGAAAAGGAAATATCCGGTAATACCGGCAACCAATAGCCCAACCAGACTGATCAGGAGGACACGTTTTTTTCCGGAGGCGACGAACACGACGATGGTGTAGAGGAAAATGAAAATAAAGGCTGTACCCAGGTCACGTTGGACGGCGAGGAGACCCAAGGCTATGCCCAGGATGACCGCCGTGGGTGCAAGCAGTGGCAACGGACGCAGGCTGAGTGGCAAACGGTCAGCCAGATAGGCGGCCAGATAGATGATCAGGAGCAACTTGAGCGGTTCGGAGGGCTGGAAGTAGACGCCGCAGCAGCCCAACCAGGCTTTTTCATAACCGCCGCCCGGGTCCGTACCGAAGACTAGCGTGAGAGCGGTCAACAATAAACCACCGGTCAGCCAGATATATTTGTAGCGGCGCAGGAAGCGTAATTCGGGAGAGAGACGCAGGCCGATCAAAAAGACCAGCCCACAGACAAGCAGCCAGACTGTCTGGCGGAGGCCGAAACTGGGAACGAGGCGGTAAATGGTGAGAATACCCCAGCCGGTCAACAAAGCAGCCAGTGGCAAAAAGTATGGATCTGCCTCAGGAATGCGGCGGTTTGTCAGGAAGTGCGCCAAGAGGAAGACGATCCCCCAAACGCCAAACCCCAGCCAGTGCGACCAGCGAAGCTCCACAGTCCAGGAGCGGGAGCGTACTGCCGGGGCAAGGGTAAGGATGAGCGAGTAGAGAAATAGAAAAACAGCCGCCAGAGCCAGCAGGCGAGCCTGGATTTGAGAACGGGTGAGGGTGAGCGGGCTAGGGCGCAAGAGAATGGGGTTATTTCAGGTATTTCTTTACCAGCAAATCCAGCTTATTGCGCGTCGCCGGCGGGATGGTGTCTGGATTGGTGATAATGGCAGTTGATAAAGCATTTTCGCAGGAACACGTGCGCTTTTCGGAGAGCATTTGTAGCAGGTTGCGGATAGCCTGCTGGGCAATGGCGATATTCTGGTTGAGAGTCTTAACAACCATTTCTACTGTCACCGGTGCTTCGCTGATGTGCCAGACATCATAGTCAGTGACATGCGCCATGACGCTGTAGCATATCTCGGCCTCGCGCGCCAAGAAGGCTTCGGGTGCGGCGGTCATGCCGACGAGGGACATGCCCCAGAGGCGATAGGCATTGGACTCGGCCCTGGTCGAGAAGCGTGGCCCTTCGATGATGACAAACGCGCCGCCGTGATGGACGGTCGCTCCAGTTGCCTGTACAGCGGCTTCCAGCACGGTTGACAGTTCCGGACAGAACGGGTCGGCAACCCCGACATGCGCCACCAGTCCTTCACCGAAAAATGTACGTGGACGTTCCCGCGTATTATCAAAGAGCTGATCTGGGATGACAATGTCACCGGGGGCGAAATCCTGGCGAAGGGAACCACAGGCATTGATGCTGACAATGCGTTCCACACCGAGCGCTTTCAAGGCATAGATGTTGGCCCGGTAGGGCACTTCGGTGGGCGTGATGTGGTGTCCGACTCCATGCCTGGCCAGAAAGGCGACACGCCGACCTTCCAGGGTACCGATCACGACGGGAGCAGAAGATTTTCCAAAAGGGGTGATGATATCGTTTTCCCGGGTGTCAGTCAAGCCGGACATGCTGTACAGGCCGGAGCCACCAATAATTGCGAGGGCGATTTTTTCAGACATGGGAAATCCTTTGGCCTATTGTCTTTTATCTTCTTGCGGCATCAGGAAGCCTCCGGCCAAGGCGATGGTAAACGAGGTCCCGCCACACCGAAATTTATCACCGGAGACAACCACGGTTGGTATGCCAAGTTTTTCCTGGTTGAGAAATGTACCGTTGGTAGAATCCAGGTCTTCCAGCCACCACTGGTTGTGGTGGTAATCCAGCCGGGCGTGATGGGCGGAAATGGCCTCATCTTCAACCGGGCATTCGCAGGCAGGATCTCGACCGATGGTCACCTCGGCCTGGATGAAACGTCGAATTTGTACGGCCTGACCGTTGTCAGTAAAACTCAGAGTGATGGGCGGAATCTTGCGCCCAGAAAGAAGCGTGCTTTGTAATCTGATATCATGCCACAGGCTCAAAAAGGCCCATGCCAGGAATGTATACAGGACAGCGGTCAACAACAGGCGCAGGACAAGGACAACGGGTCCACTCATTTCGTGATATCGTTTTCCTTTCGGAGGTTGGCTGTGG
>JBEKVG010000108.1:0-7660 GCA_049514195.1 Anaerolineales bacterium
GTCCCTGTTTCCCGAATGACACGGCGATCTATGTCCAGAAGCACAATCCATTCATGTACTTTGATTCCATTCGCCTGGATGCCGCCCGGTGCGATCGTTCGGTCGTGCCTCTCCAGCAACTTGATACAGACCTGGCTGCCGGTACACTCCCTGATTTTGTTTATATCATGCCCAACAGTTGTGTCTCAACCGATGATATTTATAGTAATCCGGATTGCAACCTGGGTTTGGCCGATGGGTGGCTGGGGGGGATCATGGATAAGCTGCTGGCTTACCTGGACCCAAGAGCAGCGAGTGAGCCATACTTGATCGTTTTGACATGGGACGAAGGCCAGGGGAGTCATTCCTGCTGTGGACTGCCGGCGGAAGCCGGTGGACGCATTGCGACCGTCCTGATCTCGCCACTGGCAAAAAGCGGCTTTCAGGATAACACCCCTTACACACACTATTCATTGCTAAAAACCATTGAATCTGCCTGGGGGTTGTCTTATCTTGGCCATGCAGCAGATGAGGAAAACTCCCTGATCACTGCACCGTGGAAATAAAACCCCACTGCAGCAAAGTGTCCGTTTGGCTCTCCTCCATATCCATCCCTATCTTCCAGATCGTCACACCCCGGCCTCAGGGATCCCGATAGAACTTGGGCCGGCAGGCGGGGATGCTTGGATGTGAAAGCCCCCATGAACGGCTCTATCACATCGCACTGGTAGGATGGAATGGGAGAACCAGGCCTACGGGTCTGCCCCTTTTAATCTCTTGGACTGATACTATCCAAGCCTTCTGCACAGGGCGTGGACAAGACAACTACAATATTTTCCCCAAGTATTGGCCGGTGTACGAACCGGGAACCTGGGCGACCTGTTCGGGGGTACCCTCAGCGATCAGTTCTCCTCCCGCTGCACCACCTTCCGGTCCAAGGTCGATCACCCAATCGGCTGTTTTTATTAATTCCAGATTGTGTTCGATTACCACCACGCTGTTGCCTGCCTCCACCAGCCTCTGGAGCACTCCCAGCAAACAGGCGGTATCCGCCAGGTGCAGGCCGGTGGTGGGTTCGTCGAGTAAATACAGTGTACGCCCGGTACCTGCACTTGCGCCTAGCGCAAGTGTGACACGCCGGCCCAGTTCCTTGGCCAGCTTTACGCGCTGTGCTTCACCGCCTGAAAGTGTGGTGGCGGGCTGCCCAAGCTGGAGATAGCCCAAGCCGACTTCGGATAGCACCTGCAGGCGGGAGCGGGCAGCAGGAACATCCTTGAACAGTGCCAGGGCTTCTTCGATGGTTAGATCGAGCACCTGGGATATGTCATGATCACGGTATTGCACTGCCAGCGTCTCTTGGGTGAAACGGCGTCCTTGACAGGCCGGGCAGCGCACTTCCACATCCGGCAGAAGCTGCATTTTGACAATGAGGACACCCGCGCCTTCGCAGCGCTCGCAGCGCCCACCCGGCAGGTTGAACGAGAAGTGCCGGGCGGAGAATCCTCGGCGGCGGGCTTCCGGAGTGGCTGCAAACGCTGCCCGTATCGGAGTAAACGTATCGGTATAGGTCGCCGCGTTCGAGCGCGGCACACGCCCGAGGGCTTTCTGGTCAATGGTGATGATCCTATCAATATATTGACAGCCTTCGATGGCGTCGTGTTTACCCGGGTCTTCACTGGAACCATATAGGCGCTGGCGCATGGCCCGCTCGAGGATGTCGAAAACCAGCGAGGATTTTCCCGAGCCTGCCACACCCGTCACAGCCACCAGCAAGCCCAGCGGCACGCGTACGCTGATATCTTGCAAATTGTGCTCACGCGCACCATGGATGATAATGGCTTTGCCGCCCGGCGCGCGCCGGTGTTGCGGGATAGGGATGGATGCCCGCCCGGCCAGGTAATCTCCGGTGAGCGACCCCGTCTGCCTGGCAACTTCAGCAGGTGCCCCGGCCGCCACCACCTCCCCACCGTGCCTTCCGGCACCCGGGCCGAAGTCGATAATGTAATCTGCGGCAGCAATCATCTCCAGGTCATGTTCTATGACAAGGACACTGTTGCCAAGATCGCGCAAGCGTCGCAAAACTTCGATCAGGCGGCAGGTATCACGTGGATGCAGCCCTATGGTCGGCTCGTCTAAAACGTAAAGGACGCCGCTCAACCCCGAGCCAAGCAAGGAAGCCAGACGCAGACGCTGGGCCTCACCCGCTGAGAGGCTCGGCGAAGCGCGTTCCAGGGTCAGGTAACCGGCACCAACTTCGGCCAATCGGGCGATGCGTTCCCTAAGATCTTCCAAGATGGCTCTGGCGATGCCCATTTCATCCGGGCTGAGAACGGCGGGGAGACCATCCAGCCAGGCAAATAGCTCGTCGAGAGGCAGGCGTGCCAATTCGACAATGGTCTGCCCATTGACGGTCACGGCCCGGCTTTCAGGACGCAGACGCGTGCCGGCGCAGTCGGGACAGGCCTGGGTGACCAGGAATTCTTCCAGCTTGTCGTGGTAATCGGCATCGCGCATGTGTTCGTGCAGGTGCTCCGCGTAGCGGCGTAGAAGATTGGTGGCAATGCCTTCGAAGCGTCCCCGGCGAACGGTGGTGGGTGGCTGAATGGCTGGGAAATGCCGGCGAAAGAGCGGGCTTTCTACGCCAAAATATAGCAGGTCGTGTTGCGTCATGCTGTAGTCTTTTACCGGAACTGAGAGATCAAAGGCAAACCCGTAATGGGCCGCGGCTGCCAACAGGGTGGATGTATGGTAGTTGATGTGGAAGAGGTCCCAGCCGGTTACGGCACCATCCAGCAGGCTCTTTTGCTCATCGACCAGGCGTTTGAGGTTGGCCTGATGCAGGCCGCCCAACCCACTGCAGGTTGGGCAGGCCCCGGCGGGTTTGTTAAAGGAAAAAGCTTCCATTCCAATTTCTGGAATAGGTGCGCCACAATGGGGGCATGGAAAGGTTTCTTCCGGAGCGGATGCATCCTCTTCCGCCTCGGATTCATCCTCCCACTCCCCATGGGAAGGGTCACAGGAGGGCGGGATATCTTTTCCACAAGCCGGGCAGGAGCGGTGTCCCAGGCGGGCAAACAACACCCGCAGATAGGTATAGATTTCGGTGGCGGTGCCAACCGTGGAGCGGGGGCTGCGGTTGGTCAGATTTTGGCCCACGCTGATGGATGGGGAAAGCCCGCTGATGGCGTCAACTGGAGGTTTTGCCAGCCCAAAGGGGACCAATCCAAGCGCTTCCAGGTATTGGCGTTGGCCTTCCTTATGCAGGATGTCGAATCCTAGGCTTGATTTGCCCGAACCAGACACACCCGTCAGGACGACTAGCTGGTTCTTGGGTATTGTAAGGGTGATATTTTTTAGGTTATGCAGCCGGGCGCCGCGAATGGTGATTGGAGCAGTCATCTGACCTCCAGGATGGAAAGGAGTATCAAAATGAAGTCTATCATGAAATGGCTGAACAGGACGATAGGTACCCTTTTCCCAACTCCCATTCCCCAAAAAGACTGCCTCCCCAATTTCGGGGAGGCAGGTTGGTTTACAATCAGAAAGAACTGATCACCTACGGAGTTGCTCCGAGCCAACTGCCGCGGCCGCTGCAGAGGTCAAAACCAACCAGGCAGGCGGCGCCATTGTTGCCGGAAGTGATATCACGGAAGGTAATGTTACTACCGTAGACATATACGGCGTTGACAACCGCCCCCGACACAGCCGCGCGCCCTGCCCACATGGGCGAGCTCAGGCTGGTGCCCCCGACCTGCCACCAACCACTTTGTCCGTTATACTTGGTGCTGTCGTAAACAGACGCGCCCGAGTTGGGATCCGCATCCAGAGAAACATCCGGGGTGGCGCGCTTAGTTCCGCAAAGTGCATTGCTCAAAGGTTTTTGAGCGGAGGTGACAGTTTCATACTTGCTGCAACCTCCGCCGCCGTACGACCAGCCCGTCTCACTCACCGACCCATCCGCATTGAAAGTTAGCGTTGTTCCGCCAACTGAGATCACATTGGGCGAGGCTGATGGGTATTCCGCTGGTAGTCCAGCATCGCCTGCGGAAACGAAGAAGGATACTCCTGATTTCACAAAGTGCGAATCGTACGTTTTTTCAAACAAGGACTCACTACCGCCCCAACTGTTGCTGACATAGCCGGCATGCCCTGCAGCGTAGTCTTCTGCCGCCAGCAAATTGGTGAAACTGGCACTGTTGGCTTCCACAAGCAGGATCTTTGCGCCCGGTGCAATGGCATGCGCCCATTCAATATCTAATGCAATCTCGAGCCCCCAACCCGCGTTTGATGATGGATATTTCGTTCCACCCGTCTGGTTCACCTTCTTGAAGCAGCCGTTGGCCGTCGTGCAAGCCGGCAGACCGAATTGTGTACTGAAAACACCCAGGTCGTTTTCGGCGGTTGGCAAGTCATAGGCATCCACCAGTGCGATCGTCTTTCCCGCGCCGGCAGTGGCACTCGTGGAGTATCCATATGCAGCTATCATTTTGGCCGGGGAAAGCCCGGTCGGGGAAGTGGTGGCATTCGGCCTTGCCCAGGCAATACAACGAGCAAAACCGGCCAAGGCCGGAAAGGAGCAAACCCGTTTGGGGCTATTCCCTTTGCCCAGATCAGCCGGGGGAGCAGCCTTGGCCGTCCCGGTAAACAAAAAGGAACTCAAGAGAATCACAAATAGAAATACATGGATCAAATTCTTGGATTTCATATGTTTGTCTCCTTTCAGAATAGGCGGATAATTGTGATACTGATTTTATCAGTAGAACTTAATTGGCACAATGGTAAATGCCTAAATCTCAGTAACTGAGGTTGCCATGTCATACAAGCTGAGGTATGATTTATCGGAAAGGAGCAGATATGAACATTTTTGAGGCCAAGGAAGCCAAAATCAAATCCTATCTGAAGTTTCTTTCCAAGAGCGGCGCAACGACCCCTAAAAAGGCTGCCAAGATTGAAGATGTGGAGAAGGCTCTTAAGACCGAAAACCGGTTATTTGATGAAATTACAAAATACCTGCTTGCAGAAGGGTTTATCAAGCGGGCGACGGGGGGGGTTTACCTTACCAAGCTTGGAAGTGAGAAAGTGTAGAGAAGATTAATTGAGCGTTCCCTGGATTGCCTGGGGAAATGAGTCTGCCAGAATAATCCTTCGGAACGATTCTTGAATTTCAGCGTTTCTTAAGCCGTCGGTAGGGGATCAATAACAGGAATCCGATTGCTATCAGCGTCTCACCGACTAGCACACCGCCGGCCTGCCAGGGGCCGAAAAACGGGACACGCGGCCGCAATTGAGTGCCGAAGCCGAACACATCCGCCATACCAGAGAAGAGAGCTATGACGAACCCGGTTGTCACCAGGCGAGTACCAATATCAGCCGGGATAGAACGATTCCCGTTTGTCCAGAAGGCTATCAGACTGACATACCCACCCAGACATATGACCGCCAGACCCACCAGGAACACCTCTATTTGCACGAACCCGAATACGGGACTGCGGTCCAATCCAAAGATGGCCGGACGGACACCCACCAAAAAAACCAGTAGACCGCAAAGTGTCAAAAACACCCCAATGCGAATACTCAGGCGTGACGGAATGCTCTCCGTGCGAGTTTCATGGGAAACCGGTGGCTCTGAAGGTGCGTTCATATCGGCAGATTTAATCGCAGATGGCGCAGCCAGTTCCCCCCCAGAACGGCTGTGACCTCTTCATCATTATATCCTTTCCCTTCCAGGATGGGAACAAGTTTTTGCAGGTCGGCGATCGTGTCGATATCAGCCGGAACATCATTCAAACCAAAGCCGCCATCGAAATCGCTCCCCAAACCCACATGCTGAGCATCTCCGGCCATCTGGCAGATGTGGTCCACATGGGAGACTAGGGTTTCCAGCGTAATGCCCGCCCGCGCATCCCCCCTCTTCCAGCCTGTTTTCAGGAATGCGCAGAAAGGGACAACGCCAATGATGCCATTGCGGGCAATCAGCCCCTTGATTACATCATCGGGAAGCAGGCGGTTTCCATCGTAACCCGGCAGGAGCACAGCCGCGTTGGCGTGGCTGGCAATAACCGGGCCCTCGTACAGATCCAGGGACTGGCGCGCCGACAATTCATCCATGTGACTTAAGTCAAGGGTAAATCCGATTTCTGCCATTGCCTCAAGCAGGGCACGCCCGTCATCGGTCAGAGGCCCTGGATCGCGCGTGCCGCCGCAGAAGCGCGTACCGGCCCAGGCCGGGCCAATCATACGCAGGCCGGCTTCCCACCATTCATCCAGTTCAGAAGGGCTGCGTACGCCCTCCGCTCCTTCCATCAAAGGCACTAGGCCGACGGGGTGGTTTTCGTGACTCGCCTCGGACCAATCGGCCAGGACAGCTTCCAGGTGGGTGCGTGTTGTGATGAATTGGAATTGGTCTGGAACCCGGTCGGCCAGAGCACGGTAAACATCCAACTGGGTCCGGTAAAGGCGATGAGCCTGGTTATAGTCTGCGTAAGCTTGTGTTTCCCACTTGCCCGTTTTACGGCGAACTGGCGTGGCAAACAACGTGCTGAACACCACAGCCACCCGTCCGCGTTGGTATTCAGGCCAGCCGAGCAGGGCTTGACCGGTATATTCAGGAGCTTGTGAGCCGGAGACCATTTCAATCCGGCGCGTCTCGGCCGCCGGGCGGGTGTAATCCCGTCCGAATGTGAGCATGTTATAGGCAATGTCTTCGTGGGCGTCAACGATCAGGGGAGGTTGCATGGGCAGTTGAAAAACCCGGCTTCAGGAGAAACCGGGTTTCGGGATATCTATTCATGGGTTTCCTCGGCCGGGGGTTCTTCACTGGGCGGGGGTGTTTCCTGTGTGGCGGTCGCTTCTGGTCCGGCCATATCTCCGGCCATTTCCAGATTGACGCCTTCCAGATTGATCTGTTTCAAATCCAAGTCCTTGAATGCACCTGAATCCACTTTCCGCAGGCTCAGGCCGATCCGACGCTGGTCAGGGTCAATCCGGATGATACGCAGAGTGACCACGTCGCCTTCGTGCAGACCGGCTTCCTTGGGGTGTTCGATGCGGGTCTCGCTGATCTCCGAGATGTGGATGAGGCCTTCCAGATCGCCTTCCAGCCGGGCGAACGCACCGAACTTGGTGAGACGGGTAATGACACCCTCAACGAGCTGGCCAACCCTGAACTTTGCGACCTTATTTTGCCATGGATCGTTCTGCAGGGCGCGGATGGACAGGCCAATGCGTTTTTTCTCGCGGTCAATGTTAATGACTTTGACCTTGACCTCCTGTCCTACCTCGAGCACCTCGGAAGGGTGCTGGACGCGGTCCCAGGAGATTTCGGAGAGATGCACCAAACCGTCGGCACCGTTGACGTTGACAAAAGCGCCGAAATCGGCCAGGCTGGTCACCTTGCCGGTATAGGTCTCGCCCTCTTTCAGTGACTCAATGACGCGTTCCTTGATGGACTGGCGTGTCTCACTGGATGCAGCCCGTTCGGAAAGGATCAGGAGGCGGCGTTTGCGGTCCACTTCGATGACTCGCACGCTGATGGGCTCACCAATCATTTTGGCATAACGCTGGTCAGGTGTATCACCGGTGACGGTCATGCGGCGGGAAATGCTCAATTGCGAGGCCGGGATGAAACCGCGCAACCCGTATACAGGCACAATGATGCCACCCTTGTTGAAACCGTCCACGC
>JBEKVG010000109.1:0-7591 GCA_049514195.1 Anaerolineales bacterium
CACCATCCGGCCCTTGAAACTGTCGATGTTCATCGGGGAGGCAAAATCGATGTACATGGCATCTGAAAAGCCGGATTGTTTCCCGGATTGTGGGGAAACATCCTCAATTCTGGGGAGCGGGATGGTGGATAACTGCACCTGGTAGCTTTCTTGAAGCGTTCCCCCGTCCTGGGCCTTGGCAGAACTGCCGATGGTTAGGTCGTAGAAACTGGCAATACTATACCTACCGACCGGCTCAATAGTGAGGGTGGTATCCCCGTTCTGCCAGGAAAGCTGGATGGGAAAATCAACCTGGGTCTCTCGATTGCGGAGGGTTAGCGCGGCTGCCACACTCTTCTCATCCATTGCCTGGTTGAATGTCAGCACGAATGTCTGGTTGAGCAGGATGCTGGTAATATCTTGGGTTTTGCCGATACCTTTGAGGGAGAAATTGGTGACTTTCGGCGAGCCGGTCATGAATCCCCAGACGTAATCCTGCTCTAGGGTGGTGCCGGTGGTGTCTTGCAGGTCGCTGTGCACCCTCACCAGGTAGTTGGTCCCACTGTTCAACCCCGTTGTCGGCTGGTAAACATACACCGAGGAACTGACCCATTCCCCGCTCCCGGCCACGGGTGGAGTGATTACAATCGGGCTGGGCAAATTTAATTGGTCTTCGAGGCTCATTAGCGGGACAACCGGCTTATTGAAGATAACCGTAATGGCGCTCTTGATATCCACAGCCTCACTGGCGTTGGCTGGGAAGACCTGTCCCACCACCAGCGCATCCGTGGTCTTGAATTCGATACGAACCTCGCTTGCCAAGCTGGTGCCGTCCGCGCCGGCCGCGCCCGTCGAGAGGATGGCTGAGTAGGTTTTGGCGGGTAGCAGTGCCTGGCCGGGCTTATATTGGAGGGTCTTGTCGTTTAGCCAGGTGACTGCTCCAGAGATGGGATGATTCGATTCGTCGACAAATGACCAAGCCGTGGAGGTCTTGGTCTGATCCATAGAGCGGTCGAAGGTGATCTGGATAGTAGGGGAAAGGTCCAGCCTCTGCCCCTGGATAGGGGATTGGTGCAGAATTTGCGGCGAATTTGCCGGCGTGACTTCCACCGATAAGGTTGTGGTAGCCGTCGCCTGCGGTTTAGTCTGACAGGTCGCGAGGAAAAATACGCAGATCATGGCCGCGATGGAAGTAAGCCAACGCAAATAGGTTTTCATAGTCACCCACTTTCCATGTAAGATGGACGGTTAATCGGTAGAACACGCCTAATGAACGGACACTGTTAGTGAATAATTCACCACCTGGCCATTATTTGGAACAACCTCGATCACATAGTCCTGCGTTTGCGGCAGGGTCCCCGTCCAGGTGTTGGCTTTGGCTGAAGAGCTCAAGAGCGAACCGGAGGCAAGCCCGAAGATGTCGATATAGGCGGTACTGGAGGGGACATTGAGGGTTACAGTCATGGTCTGGTTGGCCTGGCAACCCAGTGTATAGGAAAAGACATATCCGTTTACCGTTGTTCCATTCAAGGTGATGGAGGAGGCACCAGGGGCGAAATTGACCACCTGGGCTACTTTGGCAGTCAGGGTGTAATTCTCCTTCGTAGCGCCTCCGATCACCTGGATCGTGTACAGCTCGGTCTTGGGTAGCACCCACTGCCAGCGTGTCCACTTGTTGGCCGGATTGAGGAGCATGTTGCCGTTCGGTTCGAAAACCCCCAGGGTAACATCATTGTTCGGGGAATTCATGATCAGGATCATGGGCTGGGGCTGTCCCGCTTCCAGCGTATATGTCACGATCTGTCCTGGTCCGACGGTGCCATGCACGACTCCTGCGGTTGTCCCAGCTGCCATGGCAATGTTAACAGCCGTGGGTGTGGAGGTTGCAGTCGGCTGGGGCGTGGGGCTGGGAGGAGTGGATGTCGGCGTTGCAAGGGGTACAACGGATGTGGTGCTAGTGGGAGTGGGGGAATGTACTAGACCGATATCGAACGTGCCTCTGCAGGACGTCATAACCAGTAGAAAGAGAACTGCTGACAAAATGAGGGATTTCATGGGGCCTCCTGATTTGGTTTGGATATACCCCTTATTTTAGGACATCCATGTCACGTGTGGATGGCGGGCATGTCACACTTTCGAAACACATTGTGTCTGATCCGTGACAGGCACAGTTCACCCAGCCGGTAGGCGCAGGCTGAAGACCGTCCCTTGGCCGAGACGGCTGCGCAGACTGACTCGACCATTATGCCGTTCGGCAATGGCCCTCACGAGCGCCAGTCCAAGCCCGCTACCCGGAATGCCGCGGCTGGCCTCGCCGCGATAAAGTTCCTCCCACACATGCTGTTGCTCGTCCTCTGGTATGCCCGTGCCGGTGTCGGCCACTTCGATGACAATATCCGTCCCGTCCTCGAAGGTGCGCAACTCCACTGTGTCTCCCGGGCGACTGAACTTCAAGGCGTTATCCAGCAGGTTGTGTACGGCCAGGAGCAACAGGTCGGGGTCGCCTTGGACGTTCGGCAGGGGCCAGGGTGCCTGGGGGATGCTTAGGTTCAGATGCCGTTCGGCCACCCCCGACTGCTCCTGCGCCATGTTGACGACATCCCGTAACATTGCAGGGACATCCACTGGCGAATGCTCTACCAGGCGGACTTCCAGCTCAGCCAGCTTGCGCAGATCGGTGGACAGACGACTCAGGCGCAGGGCTTGGGCTTCGATGCTGGCCAGCGCCTCCCGGCGGGCTTCGCCCAGGGGTAACTCAGTCAGGTTGGCCAACCCAGCTCGAATAGCGGTGAGCGGGTTTTTAAGTTCGTGATCCAAGCGGCGCAGGAAGCGGCGACGCTCTTCAGCCGCAGCGGTGTTAGCCTTCTGCCTAGTCCGTTCCGCCCAGTCCAGCAGGGCGAAAACCAACGCGGCCAGACAGGAGAGTCCCAGCCCGAGGATGAGAGACAGGCTGCCCAAGTCAGCCCGCAGGTAGACGATGTGATCGTGACCCGAGTCGTAAGAAAGGAAAAAATAGAGCGCCAATCCCGCTCCCAGGATCCCCGGTGCTAATGTGGCCAGCCATCGACCGTATTTCATGGAAGTGTTTCCACCGTGCCGACAAAGCGGTAGCCCTGTCCGGGGATGGTCTCGATGTAGCGCGGGTGGCTCGGATTGTCGTTCAACGCCCGGCGCAACTCGGCTACGCGCGAATCCACAGCACGCGTGCCGACTGGGTAATCCCAGCCCCAGACCACGTCCAGCAGGCGTTCGCGCGAGACCAGTTCGTCGGGATGGGTCAGCATGTATTCAAGCAGCATGATGGCCTTAGGCGTTAGAGCCAGCTCGGCCCCATCCAACCAGACGCGGCGGGAGACCCGATCTAGGGTCAGGTTACCGCAAGCCAGGCGGACGGCTGCCGAGAGGGGTGGCTGGCCCGGGCGGGCTCGTCGCAGCACTGCCCGGATACGGGCCACTAACTCGTGCGGATCGAAGGGTTTGTTGAGGTAGTCGTCGGCGCCTTCCTCCAGCGCCATGGCACGCTCACCGGCTTCCCCGACCTGGGTCAGCAGGAGGATGGGAGTCCAGTTGCCGCCCTGACGTAGCTGGCGCAGCACCTCTCGGCCATCCAGTCTGGGCATAAGTACGTCCAGAACAAGCATGTCGGGGTGGTTCGTAGCGACTTTATGCAAAGCCTCTTCGCCGTTGGATGCAACCGTTACTTCGAAGCCTGACCGGGTGAGGAACGGAGCCAGGTTGTTGGTAATAGCGGTTTCGTCGTCGACCAACAGGATAGAGGGTTTGGGTTGCATGGACGATTCTGCTACTTTCCAAGTGTTCATAAGGAAACGCTCAAAAATACTCGTTTCATCCGGGATTGCCGCACAATGTGGGCCAACGTCTTGTCCACGAGCCTTTTCTCTGGCGCAGCTAATCCCGGGATTTGATCTAAAATCTGCAGAGCTTCAATTTCGATGTTGCAGCCGCATTGGGGTCGCGCTGATTGAGCTTACGCAAATCGGACATGTCCATTCTCGGTCAAACAATTAGAGTGTATCATTGTTCGTGTCATATGCCTACATAGCCGTGATGAAGGAAAGAAGCGATTGACCATGGCTTCGAACATAAAGCTGTACGATAAAAACCACTGGCAATGTGGTGCTGTCTTAGCCATGCCGGCCTAAGTGCTCTGGCAGGTCGCCCCGAAATCCGCCCATCGAAAACTACTATATTAGTGGAATCGCTCGATGTAAGCGGTTACTTTCCAGGGTTTATCATTCTTCCCATGAACAGGATCATATTGGTCTCGGGATCGAAGAGGAAGAATAAGAAAGGATGGTCGATTGTTACATTGTGTATCTGGGCTGGGACTGCCATGATACCCATGACGACGCCGGTCGCGGCGGCGGCTTCCGTACCATTTTCGTCGACATTCACAACGGCTTTGTGCAATACATCTGCGATGAAAAGATCTTTCTTTCCATCCATACCGGAGAAATCCGCGTTATTATCAAAGGCGTCCAGCATGCCCAAGGAGGCTAGAGTGCTTTTCAGGTCGAACTCGGTTTCAACCTTGAATTTGGGCATCGCCAGATTCAAGGACTCGTCCGTCATCCCAGTCAGGATCGCTTCAAGCCGTGTATTAGTCAACCCAGCTTCAAAATTGGCGAAATTTCCAGAAGACGGCATCAGAACTACCATCATGACGGCACTGTCTGCATAGGGCAATCCGACAGCTTGGTAGTTGCTGCCCTGCGCATACAGGTACGTGGTCTCGCCCTTTGAGTGCATCATAGGTACGCTGGTCGGGCTGCCATTCTGTAAGTAAAAGGTCTCATTTTTTGTACTGGCTTGATCAAAGGGATTTTCCCAGGCAGCCTTGAAGTAAATGGCGTTGGCCAGGACTAGACGGGTGGTGTCGTCGAGTGAGTCTTGCGGGAACAGATCCGTGATTTTCCCTTGAGTCTGGTGCTCGACCCAGTCGTTGATCACCTTCCGGGAGGCATCCGTGGCATGCACGAAGTCTACCAGGTGCATCCCGGCTCCGTAGTCCTGGGCCAGTAAATCCAGGTAAGCGGGCAGGAACGGGAAGCCATCCTGGCCCCAGAGAGCGTTGGCAATATTAAGGCGGAAGCCCAGGCCTTTGTTATTGTTTGCCTGGGCATAAGAAGTAATTTCTTGATCCAGGGAATTCATGGCCGGGTGCAGGCGGTCCTGGGGTAGAGTGAAGTGCAGCGCCTCCACTATCTGCTTTTCAGTATCGCCCCTAGCTCCAGCGTAGGCCATCGCCAGGGCGAGCGATATGCTGCAGGGCGAAAAAAACATGTTTCCGTCGCCGCCTTGCATCTTCTGATACAGTGCAATGGCGAAAGCATTGTTCCCTTGCGCCAGCTGAACCAAATCATCCTCTGGCACGCTCGGCGACGCTATGCGAACTAATTTTGACTGCAGGATTTTCTCCCCCGCAAGGGTTGGCAGCTGGGTCGGTGCGCTGGTCGATTGTGAGGGAAGAGTCGGCTGTGGGCTGTTAATCGGGGGAATAGGCGTGGGTGTTTGAACACAGCTGTTGGCCAGGAGGGCCAACGCCAGCGACAGAACAAAGAATTTGGTGAAGTATGGTGGAATCTTCACATCCTAATCCTCCAGATGGAGAAGGTGGGTTTTCGATCTTATGACGGAATCTGGTCCCAATTGGTTCCTGGGGTCTCAATCCATCTTCCTGGACAAGATCGCCTTTCTGGAGGAATGTCCAGAAACTGCACAGGTCAACATCGAAATCGGAACTTAATGGGTGAAGACTGCGTCTTTATTAGATCAAACGAAGGAGCAATCAAATGAGAATTTCAATAATCTTACTACTAATCATCCTAACAATGAGTGCATGTGCATTCTGGCAAGCTATATCTCCAATAACTCATCCTATCCCAATTGCTATCACAGGCGATACGCCCATCGCTTCAGGTATTCCATCAAGTACTTCCATCCCTGTATGTAATTGTCCAACAAATATTGTTACAATAGCTCAATCTGAAGGTGGAGGAATCAGTCATTCTCCCGTGATATGCAACTGTCCGGCCATTATTATTCAGCCCCCCATTCCGGGTCCTTGGGTTGAAATAACTCCACAAACCATCCCAACGAATGATATTACTTTGGCAGATAATGGAAAAACTTATATCTTACATCCGGGTGAGAGTTTCCTGCTCAACCTTGGCACTGATGTATACGAATGGGTGGTCGATATTGACAATCAAAACGTACTTAGCAGGGTAAAGAATATCATTGTTATTCGCGGTACCCAGGGAATGTATGAAGTAAACAGCTTAGGACAAGCCGTGCTAACAGCCATAGGCAATCCATTCTGCCGAAATTTAATTCCAGCATGTATGTTACCTTCGATATTGTTCAATATAACTGTGATCGTACAATAGCTGATTGTAGCGATATTCGGTTTTTCTTAAGAAAAATCCCCAAGCGTGAATTTGATTTCTGCTGTATACTAAATAAAGAAATCCTGAGTGTGTCTTTGAGAAATTCGACACACAGAGGACTCTCTAAAATTTTTCTCTTGCCGAAGACCCCTATATATTGGGTTTTCAGCCAGAAAATGGCAATACCGCATAAGTTACTACACCTGATTTTCAGAACGTGGATCAGGCGCTCCAAAACCATTTTTTGGCACAATTTCCAGGCTCGATCATGGTCTAAATAGGCATAAACCGGTTGACATCGGGTTTGACAGCTAATGCAAGGATCATATAGTAAGTTATGCGGTATTGCAGAAAATGCCTAAAAAGGCTATCTGTAGGGCGGGTGGGGGTCGAACCCACACGGTGTCGCCACCGGCGGATTTTAAGTCCGCAGCGTCTGCCAATTCCGCCACCGCCCCATCGTTGGTAATTATACTATACCATCATTTTCCGCCAGCGCGCATAATACGAAGCAAAATGCACCCAGAAAGGCGATAAGCTTCCCCTTACAACTCCTTGCGGGAGGACTTTCCGTAGCTCATCTGGACCTTCAAATTCGGGCAGCTCCAGTCGGACCTTTCCTAGCTCAAAGGCCGTGTGCGCATCCGAGCCGGCAGTTCCAGCAAGTCCGTGCTGGTGGGCATACTCAGCCGAACGCTGGTTATCCACGAAAGCGGTGCAGCGGGCATTGAAGATTTCGATGGCATCCACCAACGAAGTGATTTCTTGTAAATCTTCCAGCTTCCAATCCCCGTTGCGCCAGGAATCGAACGGGTGCGAAACGCTGATGAAAGCACCTTGCTCACGTAGTCGCTGGATGGTCTCATGCGGTGGAAGTCCAGCAGGGATTTCCTCGGTCACATAAGCTGCCAGGATCTCGCCACACGTGGTCTTGATCTCCTCACCAACGATGATCATTTGCGGGTCGAGGGCATGGGCAGCGCGGCCACCTGCGATGGTATTGTGGTCAGTTACAACGAGGCGGTTTAACCCTTTGGTATGCCCAGCGCGGACCAATGTCTCCAGGCGTGTGAGGGAATCCTTCGAATAAATGGTATGACAATGAAAATCGACTTTCCAGAGATCAGGCATTGCTTCGGTTCACTCTCTTATGGCACGTTCAACCCATGCCAATATCCAAGTATGGTATGATTAGATTGCTT
>JBEKVG010000110.1:0-7513 GCA_049514195.1 Anaerolineales bacterium
ATTTTCAGCTATCGCATAAACGTTATGATGTTAGAAAAATGCAGCCCGATGTGCTCAATTACCTGTTTAATGCCACTTTTTATACACCTTGACTGTTTAAGAATGGATAAAGTCTAGCTTAGTATCTATCCGAAAAATCAGGAGAGGTTCGCATTTTGAGTGCCTGCACTCAAAATGCGGTTCTTCTATAATTTTCGGATAGGTTCTTATTTAAATTCAAAATATCCCTGCTCGATGTTTGTTTCGAGCAACTGAACCCGCTCCCTCATCCTCTCTTACTTATTGAGATATTACCTTTTCCTGAGGGGTGCGGGCGGGAGGTCAGGCGTGAGCGGGGGTAGTGCCGGCCGTCTTGCGGGCTTCCTGCTTCAGCCGCCGCACATGCGTGCGCTTGCTTTTGGATAATCGTTTGGGTTTTATCTCGCCGGACTTGCCTGTCTTGGTTGCCATGGGATTCAACTCCTTATAGGGGGCTCATTTTCGAACCCATCCCTTCTGTTGCCAGAGCCCCCCATACTTGGGGTCCGGCCAGCATTCAGAAGGGTTGAAGTCAGAAAATTCTACCGGAAAAATGAGGCCGCGACTGTCTGGTTGCGACCAGCCGAAAGCAATCTCACGATCACAAGTCTCACAATTGACACAGAACTCATCGTTTTCCCGGTTGGTCTCTGCCTCGAAAATTTCATATTCTTCCGGTTCAGAATCAGAGTCATCTTCCTGAAACTCGCCGAAGTCACCCATCTGATCTTCAGCGTCTGCATTTTCCTCGATCTTCTCCTTAAACTCATAATGCCAGTGGTGATTATCTTTGAGCGGCCCCCATTCCTGCCAACGTTCACTGTCGACTCCGGCCAGGATGCTCCAAACATGCGTAACGATCAAGGTGTGGCCGCCACAGGAACTACAGGTAAACTTATATACAAGATTATCTTTCATGACTATGCTCCTTCTGTCAATCAGGCCAGTATGCCTCATATTTCTTATCCCTGAAAGGATGAGTCAAGTATACAGCATAAGTCTCCTACCTGAGCAATAGGGAAGATTGAAAAAACAAGGATTTGAGAGCAAAGCTCTCAAATCCTTGTTTTTTCGCATTCTCCTCGCCCCATCTCATCCCAGCTCTTTCGGAATGAGTGGGGCAGGCCCGGGGGAACCCTCCAGCATGGCGGTGAAGTCTCGTCTCTCTAATCTCGCTCCCCTCTCCAAATCCGTAGGATTTGGAGAGGGGTGGGGGGTGAGGTTGGGTTTGGCGGAGAGGTCAGGGGAACCCTCCAGCATGGGGGAAGCCCCCAGCATGGGGGTGAGGCCCCTTCCCCCAAAACCCCCCTTAAATTCTCCTTGACGTAATCCGACCAAACATGTATAATTCGGCTTTGTTGAGAGATAATCAAAACTGCGACCACCAGCGAGCGCTTGAAGCAAAAGCTTCGAGTGCTTGCTTTTACTTGTCTCTGGCATTGGTGGAATATTGAGCCAGGATGAACCGTTGCAGGTCCTAGTTTGTGAAGATGAGGAGCTAGCCTAGTGGAAACCAAGGGACTTGTTTCATTACGCATTAGTCTGGCTTCGCCGGAAACGATCCTTTCGTGGTCGTATGGCGAAGTCCTTAAACCCGAAACGATCAATTATCGCAGGCTCAGGCCAGAAAAGGACGGGCTCTTTTGTGAGGCCATCTTTGGCCCGACCCGTGACTGGCAATGTTACTGCGGTAAGTATAAAAACCCCCGTTACAAAGGCATCACATGTGATAAATGCGGCGTGGAAGTAACCCGCTCGTCGGTACGCCGTGAACGCATGGGCCACATTGTCTTGGCGACACCGGTGGCCCACATCTGGTACACCCGCCGCATCCCCTCCTACCTGGGCATGCTGCTCGACGTCTCTCGCCGTAACCTGGACCGGGTCCTGTACTTTGCCCAATACATTGTCAGTTATGTGGACGAAGACGCCCGCCAGAAGGCCCTCAAGCGTCTTGAAGATGAGATTTCCGTCTCCGAGCGTGAACAGGCGAATGTCATTAACTCCAAGATCGCCGGGATCAAAACTGCCCGCGATAAGAAATTGGCCGAACTCCAGCAGAAAAAATCTGGACTGGAGCGTCAATTTGATGAACAGACTGCCACCAAATTGGAACCCATTATCCAGGAAGGCCAGCGGTTGGAGAGCTTCTTCCAGGAAAATAAGGGTAAGGTGCTCAAAGAGGCTGTTGTCTTTGGCAGTACCGGGACGGTGATCGCTGATGCCGGCATCAAGGTCGGTGCCTCGCATCTTACCAAGGTGCAGAAATTTGTCCAGGGACGTCTCGATGGGATCGAGAACGAGATCAAGGATGAGAAGGATCGTGTCCTCGAAGCTGTCCAGATGGAATCCGCCAGCTTCAAGGCGGAGGCTGACGAGCAGATGAACGCCTTGCGTCTCCAGCTTGAAGATCAGACCTCCATCAGCCACGATGCAAACGCCCGCCAGCGCGACGAGTTGTTGGAGCTGCGCCCGTTTACCTTCCTGGGCGAGATCCGCTACCGCGAACTGAAACAGCGCTGGGGCCAGGTCTTTCGTGCCGATATGGGCGCTGAAGCCTTCTACGATATTCTGCGCCGCCTTGACCTGGACAAACTTTACGAAGAACTCTGGAAAGAGGTAAGAACAACCAAATCCAAGCAGAAGCGCAAGAAGGCTACCTCCCGCCTCAAGGTTGTCGAAGCCTTCCGCCGTTCTAAAAATCGCCCGGAATGGATGATCCTGACAGTCTTGCCTGTCATCCCGCCAGACCTGCGCCCAATGGTGCAATTGGATGGCGGCCGTTTCGCTACTTCGGATCTCAATGACCTGTACCGTCGTGTCATTAATCGCAATAATCGTCTCAAACGCCTGCTCGAATTGGGTGCCCCGGATGTTATTGTGCGGAATGAGAAGCGCATGTTGCAGGAAGCGGTGGATTCCCTTATTGATAACTCCCAACGCGGCAAGGCGCTTTCCCGGCGTGGCCGGCGTGAGTTGCGTTCCCTGAGCGATATGCTTAAGGGGAAAAAGGGCCGTTTCCGCCGCAACCTGCTCGGCAAGCGTGTGGACTATTCCGGCCGCTCGGTCATTGTGGTTGGCCCGCAACTAAAATTGTATCAATGCGGCCTGCCCAAGGCCATGGCGCTGGAATTGTTCCGCCCATTTGTGATAGCCCGGTTAGTGTCTCACAACTATGCTGCTAATGTCAAAGGTGCACGTCGTTTTATCGAACGTAACCGTCCCGAAGTCTATGAAGCCCTTGAAGAGGTCATCAAGGATCGCCCGGTCTTGTTGAATCGTGCTCCTACTCTGCACCGCCTTGGCATCCAAGCTTTCGAGCCGATCTTGATCGAAGGGTCGGCGATTCAACTGCATCCGCTGGTTTGTACTGCCTTCAACGCAGACTTCGATGGTGACCAGATGGCTGTCCATGTACCGCTTTCTGATAAGGCAGTGCAGGAGGCTCGTCGCCTGATGTTGGCTTCCAAGAACCTACTCAAACCCGCCGATGGCGAGCCGATCATCGCCCCCTCCAAGGATATGGTACTGGGCGTTTTCTACATGACTATGTTGCATGCCCGACCTCATAAAGGCGATGGGCGCGCTTTCTCTGATATCGATGAAGTCGATTTGGCTTACCAGTTGGGCCAGGTGGATATTCATAGCAAGATCAAAGTTCGCTTGACGACCTGGTATGACGAGAAGAATAATCGTCTGCCTGAAATGGAAACCCGCATTATTGAAACGACCGTCGGGCGTGTCATGTTCAACCGCATCCTGCCCGAGAAAGTCCAGTTCATCAACCGCCAGTTGGAAAAAGGCGGCATTAAAGACTTGATCGCTGAAGTTTATGAGCTCTATGGGCAGGATGTAACCACCGAGACAGCCGACGCCATTAAGCGGATTGGCTTCGAATATGCCATGCGCTCCGGTACGACCATCGCCGTCAGCGATATCACGGTCCCACCTGAGAAGACGGAAATTATCGACCAGGCCCTCAAGGATGTGGAACTGGTGCAGCGTGATTTCCGCCGTGGCTTGCTCACGGAACAGGAACAGAACGAACGCATCATCCAGACCTGGCAGGAAACGACCAATGAAGTCGCCAAGGCTGTCAAGAGCTACCTGGATCCGGATGGCAACCTGGCCACCATGGCGAACTCCGGTGCGACAAAAGGTGGTTTTGGCCCCATTTCACAATTGGCTGGCATGCGCGGTCTGATGGCTGATCCGTCTGGCCGCATCATCCCAATGCCTATCCGCTCGAACTTCCGTGAAGGTCTGACAGCCCAGGAATATTTCATCTCGACACATGGCGCCCGCAAGGGTCTGGCTGATACTGCCCTGCGTACTGCCGATGCTGGCTATTTGACCCGCCGCCTGGTGGATATCGCCCAGGATATCATCATCAACGAACACGACTGTGGTACCCACCAGGGCATCTGGATCCGCCGAAAGGATGACGTGGCCGGTCAATCTATGATGTCACGTCTATATGGACGCCTGGTTGCCGAACGTGTTCTTGATCCGAAAACTGGTGAAGTATTGGCAGAAACGGACGATGTCCTGGATCACGAATTGGCTCGAAAGATCGCAACGGCCGGCGTTGAGGAAGTCAAAGCCCGTTCTGCATTGACCTGTGAGCTTACTCACGGTATCTGCTCGAAATGCTATGGTATTGATATGGCCCGCGGCACAATGGTTGAAATGGGTGCAGCAGTTGGGATTGTAGCGGCCCAGTCCATCGGAGAGCCAGGCACGCAGTTGACCCTGCGGACCTTCCATACCGGCGGTGTGGCTGCGGGTGGCGATATTACCACTGGCCTCCCGCGCGTGGAAGAACTGTTCGAATCCCGCAGAATGCCGAAGGGTGAAGCAGTCGTTGCCGAGATCAAGGGCACCGTGCGCATCATCCAGTCGGACAAGTACGCGGATATGCGTCTGGTGCGAGTTGAGCACAGTGAAATGATCCATGATGAGTTCGATGTACCCAAGGAATGGAAGATCCAGGTCAAAGATGAAGACGAAATCAAAGCTGGCGAAGTGATCGCCACGCTTGAGGAAGCTACCATCGCGGCTGAACACGCTGGTAAGGTCCGTGTGGAAGAACGCAAAGTAATTGTCTCTCACGAGCAACGTGAAGAGGTTGAACACGAAATCCCAACCACCCTGCGCCTGCTGGTCAAGGAAGGTGACCATGTCGAGGATGGTCAGCCGCTGACCGAAGGTTCGTTGAATCCGCACCGGATCCTGCGTGTCCAGGGACGCGAAGCCTGCCAGATGTATCTTCTGAACGAGATTCAAAAGGTTTATCGTTCGCAGGGCCAGAATATCCATGATAAGCATTTCGAAGTCATCATCCGCAAAATGATGAGTAAGGTGCAAGTCTTCCGTCCGGGTGACACCAGTTACCTACCTGGCGATGCCGTGGAGCGCCTGGATATCCAAAAAGTCAACGAGCAAATGTTGGCTGAAGGAAAGGTGCCTGCCAAATTCCACGAATTGCTGCTGGGTGTGACCAAAGCCTCCTTGAGCACCGACTCGTGGCTCTCGGCTTCCTCGTTCCAGCACACCATCAAGGTGCTGGCTGGGGCGGCTATCGGTGCAACCACCGACCCGCTCTTTGGGCTAAAGGAGAACGTCATAATCGGCAAGCTGATCCCGGCTGGTTCGGGCTTCATCCATGGCCGTTTTACCATCACGGAACAGGCCCTCAAGCAGGCCGGCTCCTCCCAATGGACGGAAATACAGGATACCGGTTCTTCAGATTAAAGTCTTGAAGAGTTTCTTCGGGGCGGTCGAAAGGCCGCCCTTTTCTTTTTCTCCTTGACGCTTTGCCTCTTTCCCCTTAAGATAGCATTTTAGAACATAATTTCCCTTCACTCCGCCTCCTCTACCATCGGGATCGCGAAGCACATCGTACTCGTAGGGTATACCCGCGTGTCCCCGTTCGCCTGTACCTGGTCTTTGGGTATTGGGGAATAGGGTAGAGGAACAAGGGTTGAGAGCAGGAGTCACTATGGAACTCGGCCTCGTCCGGAAAATTGATATCGATCGCGAGATGCAGGCAGCCTACCTTGATTATGCCATGTCTGTCATTGTCTCGCGCGCCCTGCCGGATGCACGTGACGGACTCAAGCCCGTCCAGCGCCGCATCCTGTACGCCATGTATGATATGGGCATCCGCATTGATAGCCCCTACCGTAAATCTGCACGCATTGTGGGCGAGGTACTCGGTAAATACCACCCACATGGGGATCTATCGGTCTACGAATCCATGGCACGCATGGCCCAGGATTTTTCCATGCGTACCTTGCTGGTGGATGGACAGGGCAACTTCGGTTCAGTGGACGGTGACCCGCCGGCCGCCATGCGTTACACCGAAGCCCGCCTGGCCGCCCCTGCCCTGGACCTGCTGGCCGATATCAACAAAAACACGGTCGATTTCACGGATAACTTCGATGGCACCCTGACCGAGCCAGTAGTGCTTCCCTCTGCCATTCCCAACCTATTGGTCAATGGTGCCACCGGCATTGCCGTAGGCATGGCCACCAACATCCCGCCCCACAATCTCGGAGAGGTCGTGGACGCCTGCGTATACCTGCTTGATCATTGGGAGAAGCTCGATGATGTCAACGTGGAAGACTTGATGGAGTTCGTTGAAGGTCCTGATTTCCCCACTGGCGGAGTCATCATTGAGCAGAAAGGTGAGGAAGGCATCGAGGCTGCCTACGGTAAAGGCCGCGGGCGCGTCACCATCCAGGCCAAAGCCCATCTTGAAGAGATGGAGCGTGGCAAGAGTCGCATAATCGTCACCGAGCTGCCATACCAGGTCAACAAGTCCAGCTTGATTGAGCGGATTGCCGAACTGGTCCGTGATGGAAATCTGGAAGGCATCACTGACCTTCGCGATGAGTCTGATCGCCAGGGTTTGCGCATCGTCATCGAGCTAAGCAAAAACGTCGAGCCCGAAAAAGTATTGGCCGACTTGTACAAGCGTACGCCTATGCAGTCCACTTTCAGCATTAACTTGTTGGCACTTGTGGACAATGAGCCGCGCCTTCTGAACTTGAAACAGGCCCTGCGAGTCTACCTCGATCATCGGCTGCTGGTCATCAAGCGTCGGGCGGAATACGAGCTGGAACGGGCGCGCCTCCGTGCGCACATCCTCGAAGGGTTGATGGTGGCCTTGAAGCATCTCGATGAGATCATCGCTCTCATTCGCAGTTCCCCGGACGTGGAGACTGCTCGCACCCGGCTGATGAAACGTTACACCGTTCGTGCCGCGAGCAGCGGCGGCACGCCGGTGCGAGACGGCAGGCTGTCCGAGCTGCAGGCCAATGCAATCCTCGAAATGCAACTACGCCGTCTGGCAGCCCTGGAACGCAAGAAGATTGAGACTGAATACAAGGAGACGGTTGCGCTCATAAAGGATCTGGAAAGTTTGCTCAAATCTCCTAAGAAGATGCGTGGCGTTGCCTCGGAGGAATTGATTAAAGTTAAAGACGCCTAC
>JBEKVG010000111.1:0-7468 GCA_049514195.1 Anaerolineales bacterium
AACGCGATTGCTACTGGATGGGACACCGGAATCGGGTGATGCTGCTCGTCCTGGTTCTCCATCCTGTACAGGTACGTGTACTTAAGCACGTTCAGGTAGTAGTATAGACCTACGATGGAATTGAGCACACCAACGATGGCTAGCCAGATCCAACCTGCCTCGATCGCGGCGCTGAAGACAAAGAATTTGGCAACAAAGCCGGCAAAAGGTGGCATACCGGCCAGCGACAGAAATGCCACCAACGTGGCCAATCCCAGCGCCGGGCTCCGGCGGCTGAGACCTGCATAGGTAGTGAAATCGTCCGAACCGGTGACACGTCCGACGATGCCAACGATTCCAAAGGCCAGTAGATTAGTGAGTATATAACCAATCAGGTAAAAGACCACACTGGCAATTCCCAACTGCGTAAAGGCGACCACACCGATCATGGCATACCCGGCATGCGCAATGGATGAGTAGGCCAACATGCGTTTAATGCTCTTTTGCGTCAGGGCAATCAGGTTGCCGACCGTCATGGTCAGTGTGGCGAGGATTGCCAGGATCAGGCTCCAATCTGCATTAATGGCCGGAAAGACAATCGTGGTCAGGCGGATCAGTACCGCAAACCCAGCCGCTTTGGAAGCTGTAGAAAGGAAACCGGCCACCGGCGTCGGCGCACCTTCATATACATCAGGCGCCCAGAAGTGGAACGGAAACAGCGAGACCTTGAACGCCAATCCCACGAGTACCAAAAAGGTGATACCAAGAGCCATCAGATTGAAATTACTGAAATAAGAGCTCAACTCATAAAGACCAGTCTTGCCAGTGAAACCGTAGATCAGGCTGAAACCATAGAGCAGGACCGCTGAAGCCAACGCACCGAAGAGCATATATTTGAAACCCGCTTCGGTGGACTTGTCGTCCTCCTTAAGGAACCCGGCCAGCAGATAAAGTGGTATGGAAGTTGTTTCAATGGCCAGGTACAACATCACCAAATCTGCAGAACAGGCCATCAGGCACATGCCGAGTGTTGCAGCCACCAGTAAAAGATAAGCTTCGGCACGGTTATTGAGATGATCCGCATCCATGAAGAATAAAGACGTTACTCCAGCAGCAAAAATAAAGACCATTTCGAATGCAAATCCCAACCAGTCGGAGCGCAGCATCCCGCCAAGAACAAGAACCGGTTCGGAGGGCCGGGCAAAACAAAGGCTGATTACCAGGATGAAGAGCAGTCCCCCCAAGGTGAACCAGCCCAGGAACAGGCGGCGATTGATTTCCTTTTTAAGGAACGGATCGATAATGAGGATAATTATGCCAAGTGCCAGGAGCAAGATTTCAGGAAGGATGGTAAGAATCGCAGCCATTAAGCACCTCCCAGCAAGGTGAGGATATGCTGGACTCCGGTCTGCACTAACGGGACAATCAGGGCTGGGAATAGACCTATGGCGATCATAAGCGCCATCAGGAGTACCAGTGCGATTTTATCGAGGCTACGCAGTGGGGCAATGTGACCCTCCAGCGATTCAGGCATTTTGCCAAAGAACACCCGCCTGACAACCAATAAAACATATGATGCAGTAACAACTATCGAAATGGCGGCGATGATAGCCACCACCCCCTGTGTTTTCCAGATGCCCATGAAGATAGGGAACTCGGCCACAAAACCTGAGAATCCAGGCATGCCCATTGATACCAGGCTGCCGACAATTACACCTAGCGCAACCAGAGGCAACGGTTTGACCATCCCACCTAATTCGGGAATTTGGCGGGTATGGGCCCGATCGTAGACCATGCCGACGGCAGCAAAGAAAAGCGCCGTCATTATGCCATGCGAAAACATCTGCACGCCCGCCCCCATGAGACCTTCGGGCTTGAGTGTGGCAAAACCCATCATGACCAGGCCCATATGAGATACAGATGAGAAACCGATCACATATTTAAAATCGGTTTGGACGCTGGCAATGAATGCACCGTAGACAATATTGACCAACGCAAGCACCATGATCAATGGAGCCCAGAATTGGGCCCCGACCGGCAGAAGCATGATGCCCACCCGCAGTGCAGCAAAAGCGCCCAGTTTCATAAGCACCCCGGCATGAAACATCGAAACCGCGGTTGGGGCGGCCACGTGACCATCCGGTGACCAGTTGTGGAAGGGGAAGATGCCACCCAAAACTGCAAAGCCCAGAAAGACCGGGAGGAACCAGGTTTTTTGGAATGCTGGGGTAAATTTTACTGTTTCCAGAACGAGCATATCAAAGGTATGTGCTCCACTTGTCCAGTACATGACCAGTGCACCGATAATTGAAATGACCGAACCGATAAACAAATACAAGGTCAGCTTCATGGCGGCATATTCACGTGTCTTGATCCAACCCCAAATGGAAATGAGCAGGTACATAGGAAAGACGGCAATTTCATAAAAGAATAACAACATGAACAGATCAAGCGAGGAAAATACACCGAAAACACCCGAGGCAAGTATGAACAGGAATGCAAAGAACTCGCGCGGCCGGTCCTCGATTCCCCAGGAAATCATCACGCCAGTCACCATCACAATACCCGTTAGCAGAACGAGCGGAGCAGACATTCCATCCACACCGAAGTGCAGGCTGATACCCAGCATTGGCATCCAGTTGTATTTCTCGATAAACTGGTATCCAGCAATTGCTTTATCGTAAGTAAAGTACACCCACGTCGAAAGCGCCAAGGCAAACAATGCGGCGCTCAAGGCCGTGATGCGAATGGCCTTCTTTTGGTCCGGCTTATACAACAGAATAACCAGCGCCGCCACCATTGGGGTGAAGACAATAACACTCAGGAACGGAAAATTCATCTATACCTCTTAGCGGAATAGTAGCGTGGTTTTGTTGATTACATCTAGGATCCAGGCTGGATAGATACCAATGACAAGAATAAGCGCCATCAACGGGACCATGACCGTGATTTCACGTACATTGATCTCCGTCAACTTGTGTTCGCTTTCTGCCCAGTATTCATTCAAAGGACCTTGTAAGACATTCTTGATGCCATTAAGGATATACGCACCGGTGAATAACAGACCAAGCATAGCAATCGAAGTATAGACAGTCAGAACCGGCCAAGAGCCCCGTACCACAAGGAACTCGGAAATGAACCCGTTCAATCCCGGTAATCCCAGCGAAGCCATGCTGGTGAAGATCAGGATTCCACCGTAGATGGGAATCAATGAAAACAGTCCGCCAAAATCTTCGAGGTTGCGGGTGTGGGTGCGCTCGTAGATGACACCGACCAAGAAGAACATACCGGCAGCCGAAAGTCCATGGTTGAACATCTGCAGCACTGCTCCATTCAAGGCGATGGTCGCATTGAGCGTACCGGCGGCTTTGGCTGCCGCGGCAATACCAAGCAGCACAAAACCCATGTGATTGACCGACGAATAGGCTACCAGCCGTTTGAAATCTTTTTGACCATAAGCGGCAAAGGCTCCAAAGACAATCGCCATCACCGCCAGAAACGCCAGCCAGCCTGCGTAGTGGGCTGATTCCACCGGATACAATGGCAGGACCAGCCGTAGGAAGCCATAAGCACCCAGTTTCAGCATGACACCTGCCAGGATCATCGATCCGGCGGTGGGGGCTTCCGTGTGAGCATCTGGCAACCAGGTGTGAAATGGCCAGACCGGAACCTTGACGGCAAAAGCGATCACAAAAGCCCAAAACGCGACTGTCTTCACTGTTTCAACGGGCAAGCCGAGGAGGCTGCCGGTCGTCAAGGAATTCCACTTTTGGTAGAGAACAGGCAGATCGTAATTCTGGAACAACACACCAAGAATCTGGATCGCAAGCAACAGCCCAAGTGATCCGCCCATGGTGAAAATGATGAATTTAAGGGATGCATAGTTGCGTGCCTGGACTTTGACCCCCTTCCAAATTTCGCGTTCGCCTTTTTCGCTGCCCCACTGATTGATCAGGAAATACATCGGGACCAATCCGATTTCCCAGAAGACAAAGAATATCAACAGATCAAGAGCCATGAAGACACCCAGCATGCCCGTCTCCAGCAATAGAAACAGGAACATGTAAGCCTTGAGACGGTCGGTGATATTGAAGGAGGCCAGCAACGCCACCGGCATGAGGAGGGTGGTCAGCAGAACCATGGTCAAGGAAATACCATCCACGCCCAGGTGTAAGGTTGAGTGGATCGCTGCGTACCAGCTATATTGTTCCTGGAATTGGAAAAATGGTTGTCCTGCTTTGTATTGTGACCACAAATAAATCGTCAAAAGGAAAGGCACCAGGCTTAATCCGAAGGCTGTCCAATGGATGGCTTTCAAATTGTGCTTGGGCAGACATAAGACTGCCAGCGCGGTGAATACAGGAAAGAACAGGATGAGGCTTAGTAAATGTTGATTGATAAATACCATCGAGTGCTCCTCAACAATGGCGACTTCCATCGCCTCTATTACCCAAAGCTAACCCTACATTCCTCGGCTAAGGAAATAATACAAAAACGCAAAGATAACCAGCATTACTACGGACGCAACCATATAGAATTGGACGGAGCCTGCCTGGATTTTGCGCAAGCCGGAGCCAGAAGCCTTGACTGTTTTTCCAGTTCCGTCGCCGAAAAATTCGTTGATAACAGGTTTGTCAAAATAATTTCGAAATGTATTACCCAGGAAGAGCGAGAAACGCGCCACATCATGCAGAAAACCGTCAATCACATTGCGATCCATGAATTGGGAAGTGAACGTCTCGGCGACCCAATAGGCCGGCCGGATGAAAAGGAAGTTGTAAATTTCATCAAAGTAGTACTTATTCTTTAGCAATGGGATCTGCAGCTTATCTTTTGCCGAAGAGAACACCCTCCGGTAAGTGAGCCAACCAACAACCAGCCCACCCAGAGACACGAAAAGCGAGGTGAGCAGAGGCACCCAATTGAATGGTAGGGTCTCAGCCAACCCGGCCCTGAGCGCCGTAGAAGGTTCAACCAGCGTACTGCCGACAAAATTGTGAAACCAGTTGGGAAGGATTCCGCCGAGACCCGGGAACTGCTCCGGTATACCCACCCACCCAAATCCAACCGCGAAAACAGCCAGCACAATCAACGGGATAGTCATGGTCCAGGTTGTTTCGCTGGCATGTTCAGCAGCCTTGGTGCGCGGTTGACCAAAGAAGGTCAAGGTGATCTGGCGCATCGTATAGAATGCCGTCAAAAAGGCTGCCACGCCCAGGACAATGAAGACAATCAGATGTCCGTTCCCAAAGGCCTCGGTGAAGATCTCGTCCTTGGACCAAAACCCGGCGGTCAATACCGGGAAGCCCGAAAGGGCCAAACCCCCGATAAGGAAAGTCCAGAAGGTGATCGGCATCTTCCTACGCAGGCCGCCCATGTTGAACATATCCTGCGCGTCCACATGCTCCCTGGTATGCAGAGCACCGTGTTCCATGCCATGGATAACCGAACCGGAACCCAGGAAAAGCAGCGCCTTGAAGAAAGCATGCGTAACCAGGTGGAAAGCGGCTGCCACGTAGGCATGAATGCCGAGGGCGGCGATCATAAAGCCTAATTGTGAAATGGTCGAGTAGGCCAAAACTTTTTTGATATCATTTTGCGCAACAGCAATTGTCGCAGCAAAGAGTGCCGTGAACGAACCGATGAACGCCACCACTGTCATGGTATGTGCATCCAGGCTCAACAGTGGGAACATGCGGATGACCATATAAACACCCGCTGAAACCATCGTGGCGGCATGGATCATGGCGCTAACCGGGGTCGGACCTTCCATGGCGTCCGGTAGCCAAACATGCAGCGGCCACTGCGCAGACTTTCCAACCGTTCCAATGAATAGTAGGAGACCGATCACCCCCCCTGCCGATAATCCAAAGAAGGTCGTTGTTTTACCAAGCGCCGCCAGCATCTGTGGCTGGAAGATATCTTTGAAGGAAAGCGAACCTGTATAGAAGTAAACAAAAGCAATACCCAGCAGCATGAACACATCGCCGACGCGGGTAGTCATAAAGGCCTTAATGGCGGCATCGCGCGCAGATTTCTTGCCAAACCAGAAGCCGATGAGCAAGTACGAGCACAACCCCATGATCTCCCAACCAACGTAAAGCGTCAAAAGGTTATCCGACACGACCAGCGTGTACATGCCAAAGGCGAACAGACTGATGAAAGCAAAGAAACGGGCGTACATTGGCTCGATCGAAGGAACGATGTGCGCATGTCCGTTCTCGGTCACGGTCGCGCCATGGGGAGGCAGACCAGGAAGATCAAGGTCGCCTTTCGGCTTTCCATAGTTATGGTAGCCAATGCTGTAAACGAATATCGACAGAATGGTCCAGGCCACAAAGAATAGCACTACTGCCGTGAGGGGATCGACCTGCACGCCAATTCGGAGCCACGTATCGCCGGTGGGCAGCCAGTTAATTGCAGACTCAAAGATGTGCTTGCCAAAATTTTCCACACCCAAAGCTTTTATAAAAATAACCATGCTCCCCAGCCAGGAAAGCCCAGCCGCACCAATTGCAATGGAATGGCTCAAGGCCTTGTTCTTGTTCGTGAAAAGAATAATAGCAAAAAAAGCCAACAACGGCGGGAGAGGCAAAAGCCAGATAAGAAAATTCATTAAATCTCCAAGAACAGAGCATAGAGAGCAGAGACAGTTCTCTATGTTCTAAAGGTCAAGTCTCTACCATTTCATGAGATCAATTTCGTCGGCTACCACCGTATTGCGTCGGCGATACACCGAAATGATTAACGCCAGGCCAACAGCCACTTCCGCGGCTGCAACGGCGAAAACAATTACCGCAAACGCCTGTCCAGCCATTTGTTCGGGATTGCGATAACGCCAGAAGGCTACCAGGTTGACATTAACAGCATTCAGCATTAGTTCAATACCCAATAAGATGGCAATGGCGTTCTTGCGCGATAAGACGCCAAATAACCCAATGCAGAACAATGCTGCAGCCAAGAGTAAATACCAGGAAAGCGGGATACTCATCTTAACCTCTTACTTTTTACCCACGGTCGCCACATAAACCGCACCGATCAGGGCTGCCAGCAGGAGCACAGAGGCCACTTCAAACGGCAGTACATAGGCGTCTGGAGAGACCAGAGCGCTACCGAGGGCCTGGATTGAGTTCAGCCCGCCAGGCAAAACAGGCGCGGTCCGATTCACACCCGGGACACTGAGAACAAGAAATACTAGCCCGACCAGCAAGACCAGGCCGAGCAGGGCTGGAATCCACCATTGGGGACGCGTCTGCCGGCCTTTCTCCCTCAATTCACGCCGGGTAAGCATCACAACGAAGATGAATAGGATGGCAATCGCTCCGATATACACCACCACCTGGACAACCGCCAGGAAGTTGGCTTGCAGGATGGCGTAAAGAACAGCCACTCCGAAGAGCGTCACAACCAGCCATAAAGCCGCATGCAGGAGATTGCGAGTTGTCACCACCAGCAAGGCTGACCCGAGAATCAGTGCGCCTGTCAAAAG
>JBEKVG010000112.1:0-7384 GCA_049514195.1 Anaerolineales bacterium
CGAGGGGTCTTATATTTTTCATTAATTTCCCGGATCGCTTGAATCAAATCGCGGAAACTATTCAATATTCTTTCCATGGCATCCACCTTTCTAATGCAGCCAGCTAGGGAATAATGTGGTCAGGGTGTAACCGGTTGAGAGAAGTATCAGACTGATTACAATTGTAAAGTTAACTACATTCTGGAATTTATTGTTCTTATATTTACCCATAAGTTCTTCATTATTTAAAAGCAGTATCAGGAACACCATGGCCGCTGGGAGCAGGGTAGTGGCAACTACCTGCACAAACAACGTAATGGTAACCAAAGGCGCACCCGGGATCAACACCACGATACCTGCGCTGATAAGCAATAGGAAGTAAAATGCATAGAACCAGGGGGCTTCTCGCACTTTGTTGTTCAACGAGTGCGCCCAACCGAATACTTCGCCTACTGCCCAAGAACTAGAGAGCGAAATGCAAATAGCACCTAGGAATCCCGCATCGAACAAACCAATTGCCAAGAACGTCCCAGCATACTTGCTATAAGGCATTAGCCCAACTGCCGCCTGTGCCGCACTTTCAATGTCAACACCTTTCAACACAGCAGCAGTGACCACAAGGCAGAAAATTGCTACTACTACTGTAAAAAACGCTCCAATGCCAGTATCTAGCTGGCTCCATGGAATATCCTTCTCCTTCAGATTCTTATCTACAACGGCGCTTTGCTCGAAGAAGATCATCCAAGGAGCAATGGTCGTTCCGACGTTGGCCATCAGGAAGAAGAACATGGTCCCATTTAAACCGCCGGGAAAATGCGGTAGCCAGCCCTCTCGGATAACATCAGACCAATTTGGATGAACAAGAAAAGCGGCAGGTATATAGATTAGGTTGATGACACAGAATGCCAGAGCGATCTTTTCCCAAGTCCAATAGCGTCCTTGGAGCACCATAATTCCCATTAAAATCGTAACGACAACCACGGTGATCCAATGGGGAACGCCAAAGATGCCCAATGCCGCCGTCATACCGATGAACTCGCTGACCAAAGTTAACCAGTCGGTCAGTGTTAGATCAAAAATCGAAAACCAACCCCAGAATATCCCAAAAGCGTCAAAAATGGCTTCCGCATGGCCCCGCTTGGTGACCGCTCCCAGTCGGACTGTCATTTCCTGCACAAAATAGGCAATCGGTCCCAATAAAACCAGAAACCAGATGAGCCCATATCCGTACTTTGCCCCAGTAGCAGTGTAGGTGGTAATGCCACCGGCATCATTGTCTGCCACCATCACCAATATGCCAGGTCCTGCAATGAGAGCCAGTAATCTCAAAAATTTCATCACCCGCCGGTTAGCATAATACAGTTTAGAGACAGCATTCATCTCTTATCTCCTCAGGAAGTTTTTTCATGAGCGGCGGAAACAAAAACGCCACTTGCTTCATCGGCAGAAGGCGGCGTTCTTGGCGTTTCGATGCCAGAGACAATTCGATGGGAGGCGCAGACACGCCTCACCCGCCAATACAAAAACCGGTTCTTTCTGCCAAATAAAAATAATTAGTAGTGGATTATCATCGGTGTCCACGCAACCACCTCCTTTCCCTGTGCATGTGAATTTGGCAAAGCCAGGTACATGAGATAAAAAACCTCCTAAATTCCAGGAGGTTTGAAGCCAAACATAAACTCATGGCACGAACCATGAGCACCTCCTGGTTGAGCTTTGGCACTACGTGTCGTAAGGAATTTCTTCCCAGCCACTTTGAGCGGGGCCTTAAGCCGGCCCGGCCTGGTCTATCCCTTGGCGTCTCTCGACGTTTCGGGACAATGGCTTATTTCCACGCAGTTGCCTCGCCTAACGAGGTTCTAATGTCTAGGACACTATACTACCGCACAAAAATTGCGTCAAGGAAAAAAAGACAACATTTACATTACCGTTGGATCTTTACTTCATCGCAGCGGAGTTTGCCCAATCGGCGCCTACAGCAAGGGTGAGGTCTGCCGGGGCAGTCGGATCAAAATCAATGACAAGCTGGTTAGCGCTGTCAAACTTCATCAGCGCGATTAAATATTTCATTGCATACGGCTTTCCCGCATGGACAATCAGCATGGTACGATTTGGTAGGGGCGGAGAATAATATTTGTCGGGATAAGCACTTGTGTTCCCTGGTCCCTTCACATTCATCCCTTGAGCTTTCAGATAATCGAATGTCTTTTGGCCGATACCATTTATACCTGATCCATTGATTACAAGCACGCTTGCAGTCTCTTGCTGCATCAATTGGGTTGGATCGCCCGAGGCAACCGGTTCCATCGCGTCGCTGCTAAATATTTTATCCACTAATTCGCGGATCTTATCAGGAAATGGTCGCAAAACATCTATTGTCTGGCCATTCTGGTCATATTTCGCATCCGTCATCATCGTATAATCGATCACTCCCTGCTGGATCGAATTAAGGGGGATATCTTTTGCAAGCATCCCCAGTCGCAATATATCATCCAGAGATAAGTTCGTATGAACTCCACTCGAGAGCTCATTATAGAGCGCGCCTGATTGGGTCACTAAAGCAGGTAAATTGGAAAGGACTTTGTCTCGGATGGCGAGAATAACCCGCTGCTGGTTTTGGGCTCGCTCCACATCACCACCCTGAACGCCTTGTCCTACATCGCGGGCGCGTGCATACCCCAAGGCCACCTTTCCGCTCAAGCATTGGTGACCTGCCTTCACCTTGGTCGTTCCGTTTTCATCTAGCACACCCACATTCACCTTTACAGGAACGTCCAAGCAAATTCCCCCAATGTCATCAATCATTTTCTCAAAGGCCGTAAAATCAACCTGGGCATAGTATTGTATGGGTATTCCCAGGAAGTCTTCAACGGTTTCCAACGCCAGTCCAGGACCTCCGCCGGGAAGTTTATACATCTCGCCTAAGGCATACGCATTATTGATTTTGCTGTATCCAAAGCCGGGTATATTGACCCACATATCGCGTGGAATGGAGAGCATTCCGGCCGTCTTGCTCACCGGGTCTATTGTTAAAAGTATCATGGTGTCCGAACGGGATGGACCTTCGCGATCAACCGACCAATCGCCATAATCCAATCCTACAATCATGACCGTTACCCGGCTTGCCCCATCCCATGCAGGTGGCAATTGTACTTCAGGGGCACTAATACTCGGAGTAGTCGTTTTCGCTCCGGGCGTACCCCCGGCTTTGGTTGTGACGGGTAAAGTTGTGTTTATTGAACAAGTTGAGGGCGCAACGCCAGGCAGCGAGGTCAGTCGCCAGCATGATACAAAACCGGTCAAAAAAATATACAACAATATAGATAAAACCAATCCCACTCCCATTAAAACCATCTGGAAAATGGATGGGCTGGTAAATGCTTTCAATTTTTGGATCAAATTAAATTTTTTCTTTATCATCTTACTTGATGGGCGGGGGCGGTACAGGTAATTCACTTTCAGGCACCTTCACCCATTTCTCTCCTTCTTCAATGAGCATGACTGGAATATCATCCACAATCGGATATTTACGCCCACAATCCTGACAAACCAGCCAGCAATCTTGGTGGACAGTTAAGAGTCCATCTTTCTCACGAACGCAAGCCGGGCAACGCAGTATTTCAAGCAACGCTTGGCTTATCATTCCGTTCTCCATTTCTTGGCAACAACAAATGGCTATTTTACCACGTCTAATGACACATCCCTTGAGCCGCCATGGATTCAGGATCCTCTGTTCCTGGCCCATATTGATACACAGCCTGCCAGGGCTGATATTTAGTCTTGATTGAGTCGGTGAAGAGAATAGTTCCACCCCTTGAAATACTGCGGGTCACAGTGATATCTGCTCCATCCCCCGGATAATCAACCTGCTTGCATGTACCCTTTGGAAGGTCCGGATTCTCCACAAAGCTCGGATCTGGTGCTGGCACGACATTCCGTAAACCAAGGTTTTGCCAGTCAACTTTTCGACCGTCATCTCCCGAATAGAATTTCCAGGTAAGCGAGTAATCATTGGCATTAAAGACAGTTTCCATCAAGAGCCAATATGGCCGGTCGTTTTTGAACTTCAAATCTACCAACGGGAAATAGACAGTGGCATCCAGCCCGGCCATAAGGGGATCGGTGCCGGTTGCAGTCTGTTCGTAATAATAAACACGGTAAGCGTGTGCGTTCCGTTCGACAATTGGGTAACCACCGAAGAAGGCAGTACGGAAGAGTGTGGTGCTCACCTGGCATACTCCGCCGCCAACACCGGTGATCGTTTTTCCGTTATAGATTATTAATGCCTCTGCATAACCATTATCCAGGCTGATATCTCCTATTGCTTCACCCATGGAGAATGTCGTATTCGGTGGGACAAGCAGACCGTAGAAACGAGAGGAAGCCGCCTTGATGTTTTGCAGCCGCGCTGCATTCGAACCCCGGAAGTAACTGGTGTACGCTTGAACCAATCCAGTAATGCCTAGCGAGGCTGCAGTAGCATCATTCCCAACCTCAGGTTGAGCCACCGTTAATACTAGCGGGATGTCATGGTCCCCTTGTAAGAGCTTTTGCGTGATCTCATCACTTGTAGCGTTAACATCCAGCGAGCGTCCTGTCACCGCTGGCTGCACAAGCACTAATTGGTTGGAGGCATCGTCAAAAGAGAAACGGGCATTATTTGAACCCCGGTTAACTTTCGGAGCAATTTGCCCCAGAAACTCTTCGATGGCTCGTGTATCGACCGAAACTTGATACTGCCAGCCGGTATCGATCTGTACACGTCCTACTGTTAACATACCCGCCAGAAGAGTCGAGGCAATCGTCCAGGGTCCTGGATCTCCTGTTTGGGGATCGGCAATAATCAGGGTCAATGGGGCGCTTAAAGCCTTGTGCAGAGTCTCGGCTTGAGAAGAGGCATCCAATATTGCCGGGGCTTGTTCCTCTATAGCCAACGGTATTTCCCCATCCCGGAAAGTCTCTAATTGCGCCAGTAGCGCTACAAGAGTCTTATCCACATTGACCAATCGGCCTACTTGACCAGGCTCATAGATCACTTCTGTCCCATTCAAATGTAAGTCGGTTTCTATTACAGGCTGTTCCACTTGGGTGGCAATATTCTGGAGATATCTATGCGCTACGCGTGCATCAAATATGATCACCGGTGGGAGATCCAACCCGACCTGCCAGACGTTCAACTGGGTTGCCATGTTGTCCAATAACCCTCCTTGACGGCCCAGTCCATAAGCGCGTTGCACACTCGTTCCTGCATCAAAGACCATACCCAATTCTGCCGGCGTTGCCACCCATATATGTTCACCATCGCGAAAAACAATTCGTCCACTCGTGGGATATGCAATGTGCTGGCTGAGAGTTGAAGAAGCCTGTTCCGGAGTCAGGCTGGAAAGGTCCACCCCCGCCATGGAGATCCCGGGAAAAACCCGATCTTCAAAAAGCAACTGATACCCGCTGCTGATCGCGCCTGCACCTAGCAAGAATAGCACCATGCCTCCTAGCAAAGCAGCCAGGATTTGAAGTAAGAGAGGCGAACGCTGGGGTCGTGGTGTGCTAACGAATGACATTTCCGTTGATTATACTCGCAAGACAGAAGCGTTTCCTAGACGTATAGTAACCCGGTTTGTTCCGTTGTGACCAGGTGGCCCTTCATAGTCTCCACCGGGCCTTCCTGCTGTCTGTTCATGATATTGTCTGTCAACTGACGCAGCCCGAGAAACCCCCAGGGATCCGTTTGCCTGAATCCTACCAGCAGCACGCCCAAAGCCAGGAATTCACCCATACCCATCAGTTGCAGATTATGGCAACGGAACGCTGTTGAACTTCAGGATCTCGATCACTTCGTTGCTGAATCAGGCTAGGTCACTGCGGTTGTTGGGCCTGCCCATAAATGCGCTGGAATTCCTCCATGAATTTTGCCGCCACTTCCGGACTGAAAATAATCACTACATTTTCATCATTTCTCTCCTCGGCGCTGGCGGTGAAATTATAGGATCCGGTAATGACGATTTTTTGGTCAATGATGATCACCTTGTGGTGCATCAGGCCATCTTGATTTCCATCCAATCGCACATCTATTCCAGCCTGCATAAATGGGTCATATTCAGTCCCCTGGCTGGAGGCGACCTGGTTGTCATCCATCACACCCGCCACTTGTATCCCAGCTTGTGCCTGACGCATGATGGCGTCTCCGATATTATTGGACGTGAAAGAATACGCCATGAAATTGATGCTTTCCTGCGCATTCTGGACCAGCCCTACAATGCGTGCCTCGACTTTGTCGTCCGGCGAGAAATAGACCTCAAGAGGTGTTCCGTTAATCGTCAATTTCGGATAAGGTGTATTTACAATGGTATCTTGACCGAAGAGGTGGTGGACGAACATCTCATTGAACTCGGTAATGTAATCTTCTGCAACCTTCGGAGAGCAGATCCGAATGAGATTATTATTATCCTTGTAAACGCCACTTACGGTGAAATTCATCGATCCGGTCCATACCTCAGAGCGGTCCAAAACAACGAATTTGTTATGCATCAGTCCTTCCTGCTGATCGCCGATCACTGGGATCCCGGCATCCTTGATCTCTTGGACTTCCTGGTTGTCCATATTGTCGCTCTCCATCACCATCCGAACCACTACCCCGCGCCGGTGATCTTGGATAAGTGCATCACGCACACTCCAAAGATTTAAGCTGTATGCCGCCACATCCACTGATAGGCGCGCTTGTTTAATAGCAGCCACCAGAATTTCATCCGGTCCTCCTTCATAATTCTTTGCATGCTGTGCACTTGGGTCAGTGTAGAAGATATGAAACCAGCCATCCGCTTGCTTGGTATCAGTAGCGGTGTCGGTTATTTGTGTTACAAAAGTTGGCGTAGGCAGGTCATGTTTTGGGAAATTACAAGAGGAAAGTATCAGAATCAGAGCCAGAATTGTTAGAATACATTGTCTATGCGCAAATGGCCGATTCATCATTATACAATTCCTCTTTCAGCGGTTTGTCACAATTATACTGCTCTCGTCGGTGTATAATCCCCCTCCATGAGTGAGACCGCTACCAAAGCTAACCAGCAGATCGCCCGCGCCGCCGGGACCGTTATGATCGCATTCGGCCTCAGTCAAGTGGCTGGTCTTGTCCGTCAAATCCTCGTTACCCGCGCTTTTGGTACGAGTGGCATGATGGACGCATTTAATACTGCCAATATTTTTCCGAATTTACTCTTCAACCTTCTTGCAGGCGGTGCGTTGGCCTCTGCCTTTGTGCCCACCTTCACTTCCTTCCTCGTAAAGGACGACCAAACTTCTGCCTGGAATCTGGCCTCTGCAACTGTCAATTTGGTGGCGTTGGCTCTATCCACCCTTAGCTTCATTTCTTCAATCTTCGCCCCTCAGATTGCCCGCCTTCTAGCAC
>JBEKVG010000113.1:0-7361 GCA_049514195.1 Anaerolineales bacterium
TGGCTGAAAGCAAAGGGATGCTATTAGCAATAACCAGCCTAACCCAGACTGGGCGACTAACTTCCTGACCGCTACACTCTATTAGAAGCAAAAGCTAATCAAGTCCCCCGATGTTACCTACTACAGAATAGTCACGCTTGAAGCGTGACCTATATCTATCCCTGGTCTTCCTTTACACCGTACATCTGATCTGGCGTGAGTATATCTGAAAATCGTCCACGCAATACCTGGCGCGCCTCACAGCACAAATGACATGCATCAGCATAGCTCTCTTTACACGAAAGTTCATAGCACCGAACCAATGCTGCGGGACCCCCTTGTAGCAATGGGCCTGTAATGGGATGGGTGTCAGGGATATATTGATCGCAAATCTCCTTTAAGGGTATACGAAAAAGATTACCGAGCGAGATGCCCTGGCAAATGTGCACATACCCAAGTGGATCAATGTGGAATCGTTCTGGCTCGCGTAGATCTTCATAAGGGCAGGCGGTGAATTGCTCCCAGCTTTTCAGCTTAGTTTGTGTAACGAGCATTTTAGCCGCTCGACCACGGTACATAAGAGCCGTTTCACCAATTGGAAGCTGGCCAACAGTCGCGGCTGCGTCCTCTACCTCTGGCTGAACAATGCTAATGATACCGATAGGAAGATCCAATTGCTGTGCCGCCACCATTGCGTTCTTGGCCTTTTGATCGAGCTTTTCAGTCCAGTGATATGAGTCACTACTGATGGATACATCCCCCACCAATCCCGCAAAGGGCCTCAACCATTCAAGGGCATCCTCTGTCTCCGTTGCCCAATATCCATTTGTGACAAGTCCTACTTGAAAGCCAGCAGAGGCTGCCTCTTGCACTGCCTTGAGCAGGATAGGGTAATAAAGAAAGGGTTCTCCACCCTCGAAATAAATAGATTTGACTGTGCCAATTTCTTTGGCCTGCTGCAAAATATGCCGGATATCCTGCAAAGTCATCGTGCCCGTTTGCCACGGGCTCCCCCATACGAAACAATGATCACACTCCAGATTACACTGATACGTCAATAGAAGATGCAGACCAGATAGCTTCATTTCAATACTCTCACATTCTTTTTATCGTTTGAACCTTACCAAATTTAACGTACAGTATCTTTGTTAAATCTCAACTAACTACCGATAGTCGGCGGCCTTTCTCATGAAAAGAGAGTCATAGGCTGTAAGCTATGGCAGAGAAAATTACACACCACTGAATGCCTCGCCAACGACCATCACTGTGATGAACAGTCCTGCCAGCATTGTCAAGATCAGAATCAGGATATTCAGAATTGAGCGTTCACGCCGCAACCACACGGCGGCCAGACTTACGATAAAAAGGGCTTTGCAATCCGTTCCACGCTGCCTCGAGCCAGTCAAGGCTGGCATTTCTCACTTCTTGTTGTAAAAGTATATGAACGCGCCTGCAAAGCCTGCCATGATGATCACGTTAGCCCATTCGGCCGTTGGAGCCCCGGCGAAGAGGATACCATACAGACTCACCAGCGTATTCAGGACCGTCCAGGCGATCTCCGCCAGGACGACGATTTTCACTCGCTCCCATTCGGGAGCCTGATAACAATACCATGAACTGGCGGTAAAGGCTAGAACTGCCGCGCCAATGATCCGATAGGGAAGTACATCCGGCACCGACACGCCAAACCAGCCCATAAACATCACAGGGATGAAGAGGTAAAGCAGGCCGAATACGAGACCTACCACGAAATGGACCAGGAACAGTGTCCTCAATCCCGAAGAGATTTTTGTCATACGGGTTGCCTCCTTTGTCTGGAACACATGTGCCTGCAGCACAGTGCAGGCAAACAAATAGCCGCTGACAGCGTGTCAGCGGCTTGGATGTGAAACTGCTCGACTAGCTTTCCGCCTGCAAGGTGAAACGGATTGCATATTCATTATAGGTCGGATTGTGAAAAAGTCAACTGACCAGAACGCTGGGAGCCTTGTCCCGGTTATTGGAGTGGGACCGGGGCCATGTTTATCAGACCAAAAACCGTTTATCTTTGTTTATCCCCGGTTTAATTTTCAAACCACTTTCTAGGGGGTAATTGTTGGGGAGGCGCCCGGGGGTTGACTTGGCGCATGAGGGGTGAGGGTTAATTCTTTCAATGTTGGCAGCTTGCTGATATCCCCTTGCCCTGTCAGGTATTTAACATACGCCCAACCGGTGTATTTACCGGTAACGAGATATACCCAGGTGGAATCATCACTACGGGCAATTGCCTGGCCACAAGTACCCTGCCCCTCGATGGTCACAATGGTGTATTGTATTCCCGGCCCGCTGCGTAGATTAAGCAGGTTCGTAGTTACGCAGTATTTCAGCCCAGCCGGCGTAAGCGTGGGAGTCAGGGTAGCGGTGGAAGTGGGAAGTTGCGCCAGCGTAGGGTTGGGAAGCCCGGTCGGTGTGGGAGTTGCCGTTCCGGTGGCAGGACTACTGCACGCCGCCAGACAAACAATACACATGCAGGAAAGCAAGAGAAATTTCATCTCACACATACCCTTGTTCGAATGAATCGGTTTCTTGGTAGATCAAACTTCACTTAGAGTATAGCCATTAAGGGGAGCAAGGTCAAGCGGTTATTTTTTAGAACTTCGGACAATCTTAACCCTTATTCTTGCTTGTTTTTCTTTGTCCTCCTGCCGGGTGGCCACGTAAATCGGGCAGGTTTGGCAGGATATGCCGCAGTAAGCGATTATCTCATCCATTGCATCTAACCACACTCTGGATAGCCTCGATTAGCTTACCTAAATGTTGAGGGCCCTCGACTGTTACCGCGGCAAGATACCCCCATATACGCCATAAATGCCGCCTTTTCCAAAATCCCGGATCAATGGGCAGTTCCTCCTGATATCCATCAAATACATCCTCTGGTACTGGTTGAAAATAATCGATAAAAGCCAGATCCATTTCTGGATGGCCGAAGTATACCGCTGGATCTATGACGACCGCACCCGCTTCGGTGCTGATGAAGTTGTTTTGTGAGGCGTCACCGTGCAGAAGAGAAGGCACTACTTCAGGACCGCAGAGTTCGGGAAGATATGAAATCAGCCTTTCAAGCTTTGGAATCAAATCCGACGGCAAATTTCCAGAATCGACCGCCATTTTCAAGCCTGGCCGCAGCGAACGTTCCGCATAGAACGTTGGCCAGTCGCTCGTTGGAGTATTATCTTGGTAAAGAGGGCCGAAGTAACCATGTGTTTCTAAGCCGAACCGATCCCATTTGATTTTATGGATGTGGGCCAGCGCTTGCCCAATTTGTCGCCAGGCTCGAGGAGTTCTGCCAATTTCTTGCACTCTCTCAAGAACCAAGATACTTCCGCCACCCCGAACGGAAATGATACCGATTGGAGTGGGTATTAAGACACCTGAACGTTCAGAGAGAAGACGTAATCCTGAAAGCTCGACCTCAAACTGTTCAAGTCCATTGGCCACTTCACTGAATTTTGCAAATACGGAATAGGAGCCATCCGAAAGAATAGCGGCTGGATGACAGGCAAATTCTGCCATATCTCTGGCCTCTTTCACTTTCCATTGCCGTCCGGTGTGTTCAGAAACGAATTGTTCCAAAGGACCGCGAAGTGGGTCACTAGCTAATGGAATAGAGGCAAATTGATTTTGCAATTGGCATACCTTACCGTTGGATAATCAAACACTTGGACTTTACCAATCGAGAACATTATCAAGTCCACGATGTAGCCCAACCAGTGTATTGACCTTCCGAATTGCCAATAGAGCACCATCCACGTAAGGTTGGGCACTACTGCCTGAGTCATGGCGAATGGTAAGTTTTTGGTCAGGCAACCCAAAAATGATTTCCACCGAAATGGTATAGCCAGGCAACCGGATGGAATGAATTTGTGATCCCGTCAGGCGTGCGCCGCGTGTCTCCACGACACCCTGGGTTTGCTCCAATGGGATGGTCAGTTCTGACGGGCGAACCTTTGACAGCCGGTAAGCCAATTCACGCGCTGTTCCGCTTGGTGCGTCTTTTTTGCCATCATTTGCATAGTCTATGATTTCCCACTGGGGAATAACTCTGGCTGCAATTTCGGAAAATTTCTGCAATAAAACAACGGTGAGAGCAAAATTACCGACTGCCAATACCCCCAGCCGGCGATCTTCAGCAACTGCCGCAATTTCGGCATAATCTGCGTCTGTTAATCCCGATGTACCAATCACAACATGCGCTCCCTGTTGTAAGGCTGCCAAGACATTGGATTTAGCGACATCTGGTTTTGTGAACTCGAAAAATACGTCACATGGATGTACGAGGGCTTCCTGGGCGGTTGCATATATTGGGCAATTTAGAAGCGGTTCATCCAGCACATCCCCTAGAATATGCCCGGCATGCGTGCGGGATACCGCAGATACAAGCTTAATATCGTTGGATTTTGCAATCGCGCAGGCCAGAGCTGAACCAGCCCATCCAGTTGCGCCTGCTAGACAGATCCGAATTGACATGATGCCTCCTGGCTGTTTAAGTAAAACTGAGATTATCCGTGGTGTGGATTGGGAAGAGTCAATCGCAATTCCCCTTTGACTAAAAATTCATGCCGGCCTCCCGCGTGGGGGCCCGTGAACCCAGCCTTCTTTAGCGCCTTGATTAAGTCTGACCGTTTGATTGGGCCAAGCGCAGGCATGGCTACGCTTCCGCTGGGACCAGTTGTATACCCGCCACATCCGGGATCTTATGGCCCAGGCGCAAACCGAGTACCAGCCAGTCTTCCAGTGCGCTTTGCAGTTCATCCCGGCAGGTCTCGAGATCACCGGCCTGTGCCCACACACCTTGAAAACCCGGGATTTCGCCGTAGAATTGCCCGTCTTCAAGAATTTCGTATTTTGCCAGCCGCATGGCGTTTTGAATATAGGCAATTAACATACAGCACCTCACCAACGATTATACATCTATACCCCCCTCCATCACCCTGATCTCATCCTCCGTTATCATCCTCGTATGGGGATAGCCCGCATATCTCCCCGCCTGCCTGCTTGCCTGCCCCATTTTCTTTATGGGGTTCTGCCTGTCCCGCGTTCTTCGCGTGGCAGCCGGTGTCAGGCGGCATCCTTAATCGGGTAGATCGTAACCATGGGGCGCCTGGGAGCAAAGGCGACCAGATCTGCGCGGCTGGGTCTTGACGAAAGACCCTCTGAGCGGAGGATTGCGCCGAACATGGTCGGGTTTCGCTCGATCTGTCGCTGGAGATAGTCCGCGATCTTTTCCGGGTCGGTGATGGCTTCGGCCATCGCATCAAACTGGCGGCGCCCCACCTTGATGCTGACCTTTGGGTTCGCCTGGAGGTTGCGGAGCCAATCGGCGGATCGACCGCGGGCTGAGGCGACCATGAGCGTGTCACCTTGTTGCCCGTACACGAGGGGTGTCACTCTCGGCCGGCCCGACTTTCGGCCAATGGTGGTCAGGAGCAGGAGCGACCTGCCAACCAGCGGGCCCAGGCCGAGGGCATAGGCAATGCGTGGGCCAAATTGGATTAGACGCCAGAACCAGCGGGGTGCTTTCATACCGAACCCATGGCGACCTCGCTGACCTGCATGCCGGTGTTTCCAAGAGCCCTGTACTTCATAACATCATCTCCATTGATTACCAAATGCCTGGTAATAGACGATAACGCACCTGACGGGCATACTCCACATAGCCAGTCAGCTCGGCCTGTAAGGTGCGGTCTTCAAGGGCTGTGCGGAGAAGTAGCAGGATCGCACACAATCCGCCGGCGATTATTGCCGGCCATGAAGCGAGCAGGGTGGATATGGCCAATTCAAACAGAATCATGCCGACGTATGCCGGATGACGCACATAGCGGTATGGGCCACCGGTGGCAACCGCGTGACCACGGTCAGACTGTATGCGAACGATCTGCGAGAAGAAGGTATTGGAAGCCATGGCCCATGCAAGCAGGGCATAGCTCAGGACACATACCGTCATCGCGGCAATTTGGGCAGCCAGGGGAAAGCCACCCGTCCAGCCATACCGCTGATCAAGTCCGGCGAGGATATAGCGCAGCAATTGCGTCAGGCGCAGGATGCTCAGGATGGCTCTGTCCCAACTCTTGGCGCCTCTCGGAGGCGAAAGTCGTTCGGCCATCAGGTCCGGGTTAAGACGGAGGATGAGGATATCCATCGCCGTAAAACACGCCAACCATACGGCGATGGCTGCCCAGGCAGCCCACCAGTCAATCCGCCCGGCTGACCAGAACAGAGCCACGCCCATGCCGGCAATACTCAATATCTGATCCAGGATATAAAGAACGATGAGCTTTGTGTTCATGGGGAAATCAGAACGATGGTTGGTGGGCTTTTCACCTGAAATAATCTAACTCTTATACCTGACGACTTCATGAATTGGCCGGCGGGGACTGCGATACGTATTAATGATGCGCTCTGGATCAGGATAGCCGAGTCCGACGCCGATCACGATATTCAGACTCTCCGGGATTTCCAGTAATTGTAGCCTCCTGTAATCCAATACTTTCGCCTATTATAGGCTAATGAAAGGTTCTCTAATGGTTTGAAAATTAGGCGAGCATTAGAGGCGGAACGCATTTCAGGAAAAAAGGCTATACTTGCCCCCACTATCATTTTATAGAAAAAGGGTCCCATGACAAGATTCCGGTCTTTTGTTTTTGTTCTGCTGCTCTTCCTCCTGAGCAGCCTGGTCACGCCTGTTCACGCCCAGGCGTCCATTCAGGTTATCAGTGACGCGGCCAGCAATACATTCCCGGAAAGCATCATTTTTAAGGCCGAGTTCAAGTCCAGCGTAAATATCACCTCCGTAGTGCTTGAATATGGTGTGAACCAATTGACCTGCGGGACGGTGGAGGCTAAGGCTTTTCCGACACTCACCCCGGCTGCAGATGTGAATGTGGATTGGACTTGGGAAATGCGCCAGTCCGGTTCCGTGGCTCCGGGCGCAACAGTCTGGTGGAACTGGCAGGTAAGCGATGCCAGTGGTGCGCAGTTCACCAGTCCCACCAAGTCCATTCTCTGGTTGGATAGTGTCCATCCCTGGCAGATCATCACAGGCGGGAACATTAACCTGCATTATTACAATGGTGGCGCCTCGTTTGGCCAGCAATTGCACGATGCCGCGGTGCAGGCTATGGTACGGCTTTCGCAGGATGTGGGGATTAGCACAGACAGCCCCGTTGATATTTACATCTATGCCAACCAAAGCGACCTGTTGGAGGCGGTTCTCTATGATCCCTCCTGGGCCGGTGGACAAGCTTTTCCCGAAAATGACATCGTTATCATCGGCATTTCACCTGACCAGTTGGACTGGGGCAAGAGCACTGAAGCCCACGAATTGACCCATGTGCTGGTTGGCC
>JBEKVG010000114.1:0-7333 GCA_049514195.1 Anaerolineales bacterium
AGGGTAGGCAGGTTATCAGACCGTTGGGGGCCGCGCAAGGTGCAACTAATCAGTATGTTCTTGATTCCCTTCGTCCCCTTTGTCTGGATGTTTGTTACCCAATTCTGGCATGTGGTCGTATTAAACACTTTCAGCGGCTTATTCTGGGGTGCATTCAATCTTGCTTCGTTTAATTTCTTGCTTTCTCTTACCCCGGACTCGCAACGGGCACGCTTTTCAGCGTTTTATCAAATCCTGGTTATGCTTGCCCTGGCGGGAGGCGCGGCCATTGGCGCCTGGGTGGTCACTCAATGGGGATATCAGGCCATCTTCCTGTGTTCAGCAATTGGTCGGCTTATGGCAGCGGTATTATTTATCCGCCTTATACCGGTGGTGACGGAAAGCAGAAATAGCATTGAAAAGGCATGAGGAAATCAGAACACCTCTAAATAGTATATTTTCAATGCCCAGTATCCCAAAGATCATACGTATCGGTTCTGGGATCCTTAAGTCGTTTTGATTCCACTTCTGTTCAGCCAGCTTTGGAAGGGTCTGATGATAAGTGTATTCAGTCCCTCCGCCGCTAACAGTGAAAGCTGCGCGCTAAGAATAAGGATATACTGGGGCCACTTGGTCGGCCAGAGCAGCAGGAAGAGCAGGCCAATTGCGAACCACAGCACATAGATACGTTGTTTTTTCCAAAGCCCTTTTAGGCCGAATACTGCTAAAAGGGTGATTAGCGGGTCAATTGCGAAATAGAATGCCTGCGGATGCCATTGATAAGGGGACATGATCAGCAATATCAATGGCTGCCAGATTGGGTAACCGGCATTTTTCACTTCGCTAGCGCTGGAAGAATAGGTTGCATTATAAAGAATGGATTCCTTGATTCTTTGGACTGGGTTGGTCCACAGATATGGATCAAAAGCCAGGAAGGTTACTATCGCAACCGCGCCCCATGAAAGCATGAAAAGGATGGATTTTCGCCATTGTTTGGTCTTTGTGGCCTCAATAGCCCAATCGACAAGAATGGCGATCCCGGCAACACAATAAAGATACTTGGAGGCGGCTGTTAGCCCAAGAAGGACTCCGGATATCACCAGCCAGCCATTGATATTCTTGGTTCCCTTTTTCTTCCATTGTATATACGACACCACTGAAACCAGGCTGGTGAGTGCTGGCAGGGATTCCAGCATAACCTGGGATGTGTATTTGATGGTGAACGCGTGGACTCCCAATAGAAGTCCGGCAAGTGGGTTTACAAGCGCCAAGATCGCGACTTCCAATGTGCCAAATATCGCCGAGATGGTCCGGGCAGGATGAAGCAAGTCTTTCGGCAGGGAGGCATCAGGTGGAGCACTAGTCGGACGGTCCGGGAAGAGTGGTTCCTGCGGGGCAGAAAGGATGCTAAGACCGTAAAGGATTTTTTCAAGAGGTGGATGCTCCTGCCGGTAATTCGTATCCAAAAAACCAGCCCAATTGCCCGCGCGTATCAAATTGGCATATTGTTGTGCGGCACGCAGATAATCATCCTCATCGTAATCGACTGGCAGCTTGTTCACAGCGTGCCAGCGCAGACACCATGCTATGCCAATCACAAGTAAAATGGAGGCAATTCGCAGAAATAGTTTGAATCGGCTGAAATTCCTCCTAAGATTGAATTCAAAGGAAGCTCTATGGCGTGATTTCATAAATAGAGTCGGTGTACGCAGAAAGTTAACTGGCTTGATGTTATTGCTGAAGTGTGCTCGTCGAACTCCAGTGACAGTGGGTAATACCCTCTCAGATCACTGTTTGAATTCCAGGATGTATTTCCCATATGCTGGTAGGGTAGCCAATGGTTGGAAGTTGTTGATTTTACCGCCATTTATCGTAACATCTGAAAATAAACCGGAACCAAGGATTGGCGTGGGATGATACGTTCCATTTCCTAGGGCGGTATCCCCGCCATCAAGGTCATAAGACGTGATGGAATTCCCGGTAAGATTGGCTAAAACCAGGAAGACGGTGTTGTCATCATATCGGAGTGCAGCATAGATGCCGGAATTCCCCGTTGACAAAAGGGTCAACCCGCCCGAGCGAAGGATAGGATTGTTAGCTCTGATTGCGATCAGGGTTTTGTAGTATGACAACAGGGAGTCTGGATCGGACGATTCGGTAAAGACGTTGGCGGTCTGGTAGTCCGGTCCCAGGGCTTCCCAAGGAATATTGGAAGTGAAGCCGGCGTTATTGCCTGCCGTCCATTGCATTGGACGCCGGATGTCTGGATCAGGTTTTTCACCTTCCATCCCAATTTCTTCACCATAGTAAATAAAGGGAGTTCCAGGGGATGTTAGAAGGAGAAAAGCAGCCATTTTTGCCTTATCAAGATTTCCATTCAAGACGCTCATTGTCCGGTTCTGATCGTGGTTTGTCAGGAATGTGGCAAATTGCCAATTGGGCATAGCTTGTTTGGCGAAAGTCAAGGCGCTGCCAATGGCCGAATTGGTTTGTCCATTGGCGCTGTTAATAGAACCGCTGGCCAATTCGAAATCGAAAGCCATGTCCATCTGGTTGCCGGTGTAAGTAGCGGCCAGGGCTGCATCGGCCCCGTTGACTTCACCGACCGTAAATGCGTTGGGGTTGTCCAACTTGTAGGTCGTGTAAAAGCCTTTGAGCCAGTCGTGGTTCGATTGGGTGTTGACCTGCTTCTGGCCTTCTTCGATGAGGAGTTTGATTGCATCCAGGCGGAAACCATCTACGCCGATATCTTTCAGCCAAAAGGCCACAACCTTCTCCATCTCAGTTGTGACAGCCAGGTTCCGATAGTTCAGATCCGGCATGTTTGCGCCGAATATTCCATAATAAAAGCCATGCTTCCCTGGGAACCAGGCGACCCCTTGGGGACCCAGATAACCTGGGTTGGTATCCGACCAAATGTACCAATCCCGGTAAGGGGATTGGATGTCATCGTTGGAACTAATAAACCAGGGGTTCTGGTCAGAGGTGTGATTTAGCACCAGGTCAAGGATGACATGCATCCCACGCTTGTGCGCCTCGTTGAGCAGGTTTTTTAGATCGTCCAATGTGCCATATTGAGGATTGACATTGAAATAATCCGTTACATCATATCCATGATAGGATGGCGATGGATAAATCGGCATCAGCCACAGAGCGGTAATGCCCAATTCTTGGAGATAGTCCAATTTTTGGGTTATTCCGTTAAGGTCGCCGATTCCATCTCCATCGCTGTCATAAAAACTGCGCACAAAAATTTCATAGAATACGGCATCCTGCCACCAAGGGCGTATAGCTGGAATCGGCGTTTGTATCCGCGTAGGAGTGAGAACAAGGGTATTCTTATTGGCAGGTTTGACCAAGGGTGTACAAGCCGAGATGATCCCACTAATAAGGAGAAAGGTAAGGAATTTTCTCATCACACCACTCTGGTTCAAAAAAAAAGGCGGCCGGTCGGCCGCCTTTTTGATTATCCTTTAACACCCCCAATGGCCAACCCTCCGACAAACCAGCGTTGAACGAAGAGGTATATGATCACGACCGGTAGAGCGATCAGTATGGACAAGGCGGCGAAATGAGACCAGGGCGTAGTATTTGAATACTGGCCGACCATGTTATAAAGCGCCATCATCAGCGTAAAGTTCTTTGCCTCGGTCAAGAACAGCCAGGAGGTAGCGAACTCCGTCCAAGTGCTCATGAAACCCAGGAAAAAGGTCACTGCCAGGACAGGAGTAGAAAGCGGCAAGGTGACAAGAAAGAAAGCTGTATTTGGAGTGCAGCCATCGATCAAGGCGGCCTCCTCAAGCTCTTTTGGGATTGTATCCAGATACCCTTTCATATTCCAAATGGCGAAAGGCAGTGAACCGGAGAGAATAGCCAAGCCGACCCCAAGGAGGGAATTTCGAAGGTTGAAAGTTTGGCCCCCTATAGTAATTGTAATTTTATTTAATAGGACAAACAACGCTGGCAGTGTAGCGATAGATGGCAACATTAAGACCGTCAGAACCGCGATCATTAATTGCTGGCGTCCTGCAAATCGCAGCCGAGAAAATGCATATGAGGCGAATACACCCACAAGGATGGCTGCAATACCAGTGAGGGTCGCCAGCCGGAAGCTATTCCATGATAGTTGAGCAAGACCGACAGGGTTGGCGGTTGGCTGTTTGATTACATCGGCATAGGCTTTGAGGGAGAGTCCGCCCGAGAATGGATTAAGACGGAGTTGCGTAGGGCGTGAGATATCACGCGGATCAAATGACATGCTGACGACCCATAGAATCGGGTATAAGACGGTAGCGGTAACTATCACCAAAAACAGTTGGCTGAGTAGTTGCGAACCTAAGGAGATGCCGCGTTCGCCGGTCGAGCTCCGGCTTTGAAAAAACCAGCGAATCCGGGTTGAAAGCTTAACTTTGGTTTGGCTAGACATCGTAGCTCTCCGTTGCACGCGTAATTGCATTTGTTATAAGGGTCAAGGCAAGCAAGATGAAGAATATGAAAACACAGAAGGCTGCTGCAACACCATAGAGACGTTGTTCGTTGATGAGGCGATAGGCGGCGGTGATCAGGATTTCTGTTTGTCTCAAGGGTCCCCCGCCTGATAAGAAATAGATCAGGCTGAACAAATTGAATGTCATTACGAGTCCATAGACTGCGGCTGGAACCATGGCGGGGCGAATCAGTGGCAGCGTAATCTTCCAGAATTGTTGTCCTTCACTTGCACCATCTATTTTGGCTGCTTCATAAAGATCCTTGGGAATGCTCTGCAAGGCTCCGCTGGCAACAATGGTCATGAAAGGCCATCCCAACCAGACATTTGTTATCAATAAGGCAAAATAGGAAAGGGTGAGTGGCAACCAGGAAATCGGATAGTTGACCTGATCGATCCAATGGATCTTGAAAAGATCAGGACCAAGATTAAAAAAGACTTTCCCGAGAATCGCTAATCCTTGGTTAAAGGCACCGTAATCTGGATCAAACATGTTCTTGAAAATATTTGCTACGATGATTTGGGGAAGCACAATGGGGAGAATAAAGAGCGCCCGGTAAATACCCTTGAACCATAGCCCCTGCCTGTTCAATATGACTGCAATCATGATCCCTAAGGCTACATGGATAATCACGTTAGAGAATGTCCACCAAAGATTGAAAGCCAGCATGTGCCCGAAATTGAAATAAGACAACCCCAATTTACTTGTAAGGATATTAATATAGTTACTCAGCCCTACGAAGTTGGGTGCCGGGGCAGTAATGCGCAAATTCTTTAGTCCATAATCTGTGAAGGACATCCAGACTTGATAAAACATTGGGTAATAGGTAATTACCCCCATGACAAGGAATGCCGGAATTAGGTACAGATAAGGATTCAGTAAGGAAAAAAAGGGTTTCTTATGTTGCTTTATTTCGGGAAGAGACAAACCGTTATCGACTGTGGCCATACTCACCTCTTGAAGCGGATTGCTTCGAAACCGATCAAACTTAGATGATATGGGTGGGAGCGCTATAATGAGCGCTCCCCAACAGTATTTGTAGATTGTGTTTATTTCTTGTTGGCAGTATTCATGGTCTTGCAAGCGGTTGCGACGGCATCTGCCGGGGTAGCCTTGTCAGACAGGACTGCAGTTATCATATCACCGAACGGGCTCCAATAGTTGCCGAATTCAGCACTTTGTGGGCGGGGGAAGCCACCAGCAGCGATATCGGCGAAAGCCTTCACCAGAGGATCCGAGGCAGTCACATCTGATCGGGCAGCCGGATCACCAGCATTGTTTTCATAGAGGGTCAGGCCATCCTTGCCAAAGGCATAGAGGCCAAATGCTACAGCGGCCTGCTGGTTCTTGCTATTCGGGTTGATGTACCAGCCATCGATGCCCATCATTGGCATGGAAGGACCTTTTGGTCCAGCCGGTAATGGAGCAACAGACAATTTGCTGCCCAGAGCCTTTTCGAAGTCGCCCAGAACCCACGGGCCTGTGACGACCATGTCCAACTGACCTTGGGTGAAGGCAGTTTCAAGCTTGCCCTCATCGGTATCGACGTTCGCGCCAGCGGCTTTGAGATCCTTGAAATACTGCAGGGCATCTGCAAAACCGCCCTGGTCAGCAACGCATTTACCTGTGCTATCCATCAGGGTGCCACCGAAGCCACTCCAGAAACCGAACATGAAGTAAGCGCTGTTGTTAAGACCGAGCTTCTTGCCGGCCTTGACCATCGTCAGCAGATCGCCAGTGGTTGCGGGAGGAGTTGAAATGGTGCTGTTGTTATAATACAGACCAACCGCTTTGGCGATGCCAGGTACGGCATACATCTTGCCATCGACGGTGATCCCGCTGATTCCGGCCTTGGTATACCCATCCAGTTTGCCCGCCAACAGACTATCGATCGGGGCGATCACGCCAGCGCGGACTTCATTGCCCAGGTTATCATTGGGGGCGGTATACATATCAGGACCGCCACCAGCTGCTGTGTCGGTTTCATATTTATTAAAGAGCTGATCGAATGGGACTTCCAGAATGCTGATAGTGACATTCGGATTGGCGGCCATATAGTTTTTAGCGATCGTGTAGATCGTGGACTCTTCAGAGCCGCCTGCATGATAGCCATGCCAGATAGTCAAAGCCACGGGAGCGGCTTTTGGTGCAGGAGCTTGTGTCGCGGGAGCAGCAGTCGTTGCAGCCGCACCGCAGGCCGACAGAACCATGGTGGCAACTATCATGAGACTTGCAAAGACAAAAATTTGGCGTTTCATTTTCTAATTCTCCTTATTATGATTGAGTGAAAGATCAGGAACCTTTCCATCTGGCGGGGGTTCCTTTCCCGTTGGAATTATACGGTACCCAGGCTCTTTTTGCGAGCCGCAGGTGCGGATATCACCTCCTTTCGTTCGGCAACTTGGTGCGATGCAATAGTTATTGCCTGGATTATAGCACCCATACTGGACGAACGACGCCCCAGCATTGCGGTGGTGATCCGGACGGCGCGTGTTGCCGCAGGCAGACTGCGTCTTTGTACAGCCAGCCGGATCGGTTCGAGCAGGATGTCTCCAGATTGGGCAACACCGCCGCCGATAATAACCATCCCGGGGTTAATCATGTTGACAACGCCGGCTATGGCAATACCAACATACGTGCCCGCCCGGGTCAAGATTTGCTGGGACACCAAATCGCCCAGCCGGGCAGCGGAGGCAACATGGCGGGCAGTAATGGCCTCGATAGGTTTTATGTTGGTCAGTTGTGTACGTTGACCATTTCTTGCGGCTGCCTGGCCTTGCTGGGCAATTGCCCGGCCACCTGCAATGGCTTCCAGACAACCATGGTTGCCACATGCGCATAATGGGCCATTTTCTTCAATGGTTAAG
>JBEKVG010000115.1:0-7326 GCA_049514195.1 Anaerolineales bacterium
CGCTGCCATCCGGTTTCAGTTGGACCAGATCAACGGGACAAGCACGGGGGATCGCCCGGCTTGCAAGCAACCGAGACTTTCGTAATTCAAGCATCGCCTTAAGTAGGCTCCGAATCCATTTTTTATAGCTGCTTTTCAGGCCTCAAGCGCGTTCATTGCTTGACCTGTCTCCTGCGCGGCATGCAACTGCTAATGGAATTGCCCGAAGTGTAGTTGGATCGTAAAAAACAATGAGTCTGATTGCGCCGGCAAGCGCAAAAAGGCTGGTTGGGTCATATCGTTCGAAATTATCCAGACTCCTGGGGCATGTCGGAAGGGCGGAGCATGGGAGGGAGGACCGAGGACGGGGAACTAGGGACGGGGGACGGGGGAGGAAAGACGGGAGACCGAGGACGAGGGGACGGGAGATGGAGGAGCGATGGTTGAAGAGTACAAGTTTCAGAAGCTGCAGGTATATCAATTGGCGCTGGCATATGTAGATGCGGTCTATGAGCTCAGCCGGTTGCTACCTGAACGTGAAAAGGTTAATCTTTCGAGTCAAATCGAACGCGCGGCAACATCCATCGTCTTGAATATCGCGGAAGGTTCAACGGGTCAATCTGATGCAGAACAAAACCGTTTTCTTGGCCTGGCTTTACGTTCTTACCTGGAAACGATTGCATGTTGTGACCTGATCGAACGCCGTGAATACCTCACATCAGATGATCTAATCGCCCTGCGGGAACAAGGACATCAGCTTTTCGTCAAACTCTCGGCCTTTCGGAAAAAGTTGAGGGGATGACGGGCGACGGGGGACAGAGGACAGGAGACAGGTTGCCACCCTCCCTCGTCGGTCTTCGGTCTTCGGTCCTCCGTCTTTCCCCGTCCTCAGTCCTCCGTCTTTCCCCGTCCTCGGTCCTCCGTCTTTCCCCGTCCTCGGTCCTCCGTCTTTCCCCGTCCTCCGTCTTTCCCCTAATAAAAACTGTTGTGCACGCCAGTGGGGGCAGGGGGCTTGGGCCAGGGCGCAAGAGGAATTAGCTGGGTACCATTTTTCCTGGCAAGTAGGAGGCAGGCTTCGGCTGTATGCGCATCCAGCGGCTGAAGGCCGAACAGGTTGAGATCGCCTGCCGTGGTGATCGCATGGGTGGGGCAGGCCAAGAATCGAAGAAGGCCAAGCCCAGGATGCTTCAGGGTGATGTGGTTGTACTCGATGTAAATATCTTCATCGTGTAAAGAGGGAGACTGCCAATACTCGCGAAAAACCTGGTAGTGGTTGAGTTCCGGTAAAAGGCGCTCGAAGTACCAGTGATGTCGATATTTCAGGGTCCACAGTTTGTACAGCATGACGGTCCGGCGCGCCGCGGCAGACTGTGGATCCCCCATCATGACTGTATGCAGGTTTTCAAACTCTGGGGAGAATAAAAATCTGTTCAAGTTGTATTGGGAGAGCAAATGGGGGGCATGCAATTGGCTGATTTCCAGGGTAAACACTGTCAGGCTGCTATTGTTCATGACAACGATATCACTAAAACCGTCCAGGACAAAAGCGGGGGTTTGCAACTGGGAAAGTATCTGAGTGAGTTCCTCCAGCACATGCTGCGGACTGGCAATCGGCCTAATCGTTTGGACATCTTTTATGCCAAGCGAAGCCAGAAAAAAGAACTGAGTGGCACGCGAATTTAGGTGAAGCGCCTCAGACAGATTTAGCAACATCTCGGGTTTAATATTTGCCTGCCGCCCCTGTTCAATTTTCTGCAGGGTGATCAATGGGATCCGGGCAAGTTCCGCCAGATCATACTGGGTTAGAGGTTCATCGAATTCGTTACGAGATTCTTTGCGAAGTGTGGCAACCAAATGGCCGAAATTCTCTTTATCCATTTCAAACCTCCCCGGGAAAGCCAATCATTACACATAAAGTCAGACAATCACTGATATGCCCAGCTTTTGCCGTCTAAAAACTCATCCGAATTGATTATTATATCATACTATACTGATATAGACAACCCGTCAATCCATATATTATTATTCATGGTTGGTTTCTGCTATTCTTGATAGACTATTTTGAATTGGATGCCCGGTTCAAGGGGCCTGCTTGCGTTTGACGCTCGGCCCGTCGAGGTTCCGGATGCCGTGATCGCCGCAATCCGCCTGCGAGTGGACCGGATCAACCAGGCAGTCGACGATCCATTGCCTGGGTTGCTTCCGGTCGGGAACGTCGCCACCCCGGAAGACCCATTCGCCGGGCACGCGGCCATTTTCGGTGTCTGCCGTTCAGGCGTGGAGCGCGTCCAGATCCTGATAAAACTCCTGCGGGGCATGCAATTGCCAATGGATTTGCCCGAAGCGTAGTTGGATCGGAAAAAACAACAAGCCGGATTGCGCCGGCAAGCGCAAAAAGGCTGGTTGGGTCATATCGTTCGAAAATGTCCAGACTCCTGGGGCATGTCGGAAGGGCGGAGCATGGGAGGGGGAGGGAGGACCGGGGACAGGGAGACGGAGGACGGAAGACAGAAGATGGAAATAAGGAGGCGGAAGTGAAATGAAAAGAGCTTTGGTGTGCGGTGCGGGTGGCTTTATTGGTGGCCACTTGGTCAAGAAACTAAAAAAGGAAGGTTATTGGGTACGAGGGGTGGATATCAAAGAGCATGAGTTTGCACCCACCCAGGCAGACGAATTCCTGTTACTTGACCTGCGCAAAGAGGAAAACTGCCAGGCCGCTATGAGTTTGAATGAAGGTCGTTTTGACGAGGTATATCAACTGGCTGCGGATATGGGCGGGATGGGATTCATTCATTCCGCCGAATGCGAGATTATGCACAACAGCGCCCTGATCAACATCCACATGACTCATAGTGCTGCAGAATTGGGTATCCCGGCGTACTTCTTCTCTTCTTCAGTCTGCGTGTACCGGGATATGAAGCCGGGCGAGGCGGAAATGAGCGAAGACGAAGCCATCCCAGCCCACCCGGACAATGAATATGGTTGGGAAAAACTGTACTCAGAGCGCGTGGCCATGGCCTATGGCCGCCACTATGGGATGAAGGTGAGGATCGCCCGTTTCCAGAACTGTTATGGCCCGGAGGGAACCTGGCGGGGGGGCAGGGAAAAAGCCCCGGCGGCGACCTGCCGCAAGGTGGCCGAGGCCGATGACGGTGGAACAATCGAGGTGTGGGGGGATGGAACGGCCATTCGCTCTTTCACATATGTGGCCGATATGGTGGAGGGGATTTATCTTTTGATGCATTCCGACCTGGAAGGGCCGGCCAACATTGGTTGCCCACAGTATGTCAGCGTGGATGAATTGGTTCACACCGTAGTAGAAGCGTCGGGAAAGACGATCCATGTCCGGCATGTTGAGGGTCCGGTAGGTGTGCAGTCGCGCAACTTCAGCAACGCGCGGATCTATACTACCGGCTGGCGTGCGAAATATTTTCTCAAGGATGGAATTACGCAAACCTATCCCTGGATCGAGACCCAGGTCAAAAAAGCCCGAGGACAGAAGACCGAAGACCGAGGATAGAAGACCGTAGACTGAAGATGGGAATTATGACTAAAGTACAAAACGAACCTGAACTCAAACATTGGGACCTGGATATCAGTCCCCGGCGCAACCTGCTGGATCTGCGCCTGGGTGATCTGTGGCGGGCGCGCGACCTGGTCATGCTGTTCGTCTGGCGTGACTTCGTCTCGGTCTACAAGCAAACGGTCCTGGGTCCGCTCTGGTACCTCATCCAGCCCCTGCTGACCACAATTATCTTCACATTTATATTCGGCAGCATTGCCAAACTGCCCACCGATGGCCTGCCGCAGTTCCTGTTCTATATGTCCGGCACGGTGGTCTGGAGCTACTTTGCCACCTGCATGACTAAAACTTCCGACACTTTCATCACCAATTCCAATCTTTTCGGAAAGGTGTATTTCCCGCGCCTGGCAGTGCCGGTTTCCATTCTCATTTCCAACCTGATTACTTTTGCGATCCAGTTCATCTTCTTCCTGGCCTTCATGGGCTATTTTGCACTGCGGGGTAGCGTGCTGCACCCAAACGGATGGATCCTGCTGACGCCGGTGTTGCTTTTCATGATGGCCGGGTTGGGATTGGGGTTGGGTATCATCATTTCTTCGCTAACAACCAAGTACCGCGACCTGCGCTTTTTGGTTCAGTTTGGCGTGCAATTACTGATGTATGCCACGCCAGTGATTATGCCAATGTCTTCCTTCCCACAACGTTTCCAGTGGATCATCCTGGCCAACCCGATGACGCCCATTGTGGAAATCTTCCGCCATGCCTTCCTGGGGGCGGGTACGGTGAACCTGCCTGACCTGGCGTATAGTTTTGGTTTTACGTTGCTGGTGGTCTTCATCGGGACGGTGATCTTCAACCGGGTGGAAGCCACGTTTATGGATATGGTATAGTGCGTATGATAAAAAACTTTGCCATTATTGGTGTGGCTGGCTTTGTTGCTCCCCGCCACCTGCAAGCGATTCGCGATACAGGCAATCGTCTGGTGGCTGCCGTGGACCCAAAGGATTCAGTCGGTTTGCTTGATCAATTCTCTTACGACGTGAGGTTTTTTACCGAGATCGAGCGTTTTGATCGTTACCTGGAAAAACTGCGGCGATCATCAGAAGAAGAGAAAGTACACTTTGTCTCAATATGTACTCCAAATTATTTACATGACGCCCACTGTCGCCTGGCAATGCGCGTCGGAGCGGATGTGATCTGCGAGAAACCACTTGTAGTCAATCCCTGGAACCTGGATGCTTTGCAGGAAATCGAGACCGAAACTGGGTGTAAGATTAATACAATTCTGCAATTGCGAGTTCATCCCGAGCTTCTTAAACTCAAAGCCCGTTTAGACCAGGAGAATTCGGATATTCGGCATGAAGTTGTGCTGAGTTACATTACCAGTCGGGGCAATTGGTATCACGTTTCATGGAAAGGCCAGATGGAAAAGTCAGGAGGAATTGCAACCAATATTGGGATTCACTTTTTCGATTTGCTGGTCTGGTTGTTTGGCCAGGTGCAGGATATAAAAATGTATTATGCGGATAACAAACGCATGAGCGGATTCATTGAATTGGAAAGGGCGCGTGTGCGTTGGTATCTCTCTGTGGATCACAATGATTTGCCTATGATAGCTCAAAACGCGAACAAAAACAACTTTCGCTCTATTACTGTAGACGGGCAGGAGGTTGAATTTTCAGAAGGAATTACCGATCTGCATACCCGTTTATATGAGAACACTTTGGCCGGGCATGGTTTTGGCATTGAAGATGCCCGTCCAAGCATTGAACTGACGCACCGTATTCGCCAGGCGGAAATCTCTCCCCTCGACTCGCTGGTGCACCCGTTCCTGAAAGCTGGATAACACATGGCTGAGACTCCTTTTTTTGTTCATTCCTCCAGTTATATTGACCAGCCCTATGAGATCGGCGCAGGTACCAAGATCTGGCATTTCTGCCATGTGATGTCGCATGCCCGCATCGGGCAGAACTGCAATATCGGTCAGAACGTATTCATTCAATCTGGTGTCATCGTTGGAAACAACGTCAAGATTCAAAATAATGTTTCAGTGTATACCGGCGTGATCATCGAAGATGATGTCTTTCTTGGACCGTCCTGTGTTTTTACCAATGTCGTCAATCCCCGTTCGCAGATCAGCCGAAGATCCGAATACCAGCACACGATGATCCGGCGCGGCGCCACCATTGGCGCCAACGCCACCATCATCTGCGGCGGGATAATTGGCCGTTATGCCTTTATCGGCGCGGGCGCTGTGGTCCGCGGCGATGTGCCCGACTACGCCCTTATGCTGGGCGTGCCGGCGAAGCAAAAGGGCTGGATGAGCCGCCATGGGTACCACCTGCCACCCTCGGGCCCGGATGGCGTGATGCGCTGTCCTGAGAGTGGATGGCGATACAGTGAAGAAGGGGGTGTCCTGCGCTGTCTGGATTGGCCCGAAGAGCAATCCTTGCAAGCTGAATGATTTCCATGAACAATGATATCACTGTCCCGATTTTAGATCTAAAAGCACAATATGCCACAGTCCGTGGAGAGGTGCAGGCAGCCATCGACCGCGTGATGGAGTCACAGCATTTCATTCTGGGGCCGGAAGTGGAGTCGCTGGAAAAGGAAATTGCCGGGTATTCCGAGTGCAAGTTCGGGATCGGCGTTTCATCCGGCACGGATGCCCTGCTGGTTTCTTTGATGGCACTCGATATCAAGCATGGGGATGAAGTCATCACTTCGCCCTATTCATTCTTTGCCACCGCTGGGGCGATCGTTCGTCTTGGGGCGCGCCCGATTTTTGTGGATATCGACCTGGATACGCTGAACATGAATGCTGGCGGGGTGGAAGCAACCGTTACAGAGAGGACACGTGCCATCCTGCCGGTGCACCTGGCCGGACAGATGGCAGACATGGACCCGATCATGGAGATTGCCAAACGGCACGACTTGTATGTTATCGAAGATGCCTGCCAGGCGCTGGGTTCGGATTATCACGGCCACCACTCTGGTTCCATCGGCCATCTCGGATGTTTTTCATTCTTCCCATCCAAGAACCTGGGTGGAGCAGGCGACAGCGGTATGGTTGTTTGTACCGACCCGGCACTTGCAGACCGGGTTGTTCTGTTGCGGAACCATGGTCATCGTCCCAAGTATTACAACCAGGCGGTAGGGGGAAATTTCCGCATGGATGCCTTGCAGGCCGCCATTCTGCACGCCAAGTACAAATACCTCGAGAAATGGAATGAAGCCCGCAAAAAAAATGCCGCGTTCTATAGGCAGTTGTTTCTTGAATCAGGTTTGGCAAGCGAAGACCCGGAATTCAGGTCAGGTATGCCAGTTGTCCTTCCTAAGGAAACAGGGTGGGGAAGGCACATTTATCACCTTTATCAAGTTCGCGTGCAACAGCGCCCGGCAGTGATAAATTATCTTAGAGCACACGGTGTCGGAACAGAAATTTATTACCCGGTTCCTTTACATTTGCAAGCCTGCTTTAACGAATTGGGGTACCGGATTGGTAGTATGCCGAAAGCCGAACGTGCAGCAAGTGAGACTTTGGCCTTGCCTATCTATCCTGAATTAACCGAGGAACAGATCCGAAAGGTTGTTGATTCGTTGGCTAGTTTTTTTAATAAATAGGTTTTACGAACATGTCTTCAGTTATCTCTGTTGAAAATCTTTCCAAAGCCTACCGCCTGGGCCAGATCGGCACTGGTACCTTAAGCCGCGATATCAACGTTTGGTGGGCTATGGTGCGCGGCAAGCCCAACCCCATGCTCAAGATTGGAGAAGTAGATCATGGCAACCGGGATGGCGAGACTATCTGGGCACTTAAGGAT
>JBEKVG010000116.1:0-7318 GCA_049514195.1 Anaerolineales bacterium
GCTGCCACCACCAACCCGGTCGTGGTAGCCACACTGGTGGGGCTTTGCCTGGGGGCGGGAGCGAAGCGGGTACGGGTGATGGACTCGCCCTTTGCCGGTATTTCACCCACCTCGGCCTATGCTGCCAGTGGCATCGAGGCTGCTGTCAAGGCCGCCGGTGGGGAAATGGAAGTGATGAGCCCGATCAAGTTCGCCAAATTTGCTATCCCCCAGGGGAAAAGTATCAATTCCTGGGATATTTATCGTGATGTGTTGGAAACCGACGTACTAATCGACGTACCGATTGCCAAGAACCACTCGCTGGCGCGCCTGACCCTTGGCAGTAAGAATCTGCTGGGTGTCGTTTCCGACCCCAACCAACTCCACAGTGACTTGGGTCAGCGCGTCGCCGACCTGGTCAGCCTCATCCGCCCGAACCTGACGGTAGTGGACGCTTACCGCATCCTGATGGAGCATGGCCCGACCGGCGGCAGCCTGAACGACGTCAAGCAGGCCGGCACCATCATTGCCAGCCACGATATCATCGCCGCGGATGCCTACGCCGCCACGCTCTTTGGCTTGACCGGTGCAGACATCCCCTGCATCGAAAAAGGCGCCGAGATGGGTCTGGGTACGCTTGATCTAAGCACGGTAAAAGTGGCAGAAGTCAATGTCTGACAGGAATCGCCATTCCATCCAGCAATCCATCCCCTACGGTCTGTGGCCTTTCTGGGGTATGGTATTGCTCCTGCTCATATTTGCAGCCGGCTGCACAACCCTCAAACCTGCCACCGCCCCGACTACTATCGATCTCGCCAGTGCCTTCCCGGTCGCCAATGCCATTCCGGGCTGGGAGATTTCCCAAAAAGTTGAGTCTTACGAACGTGCTGATTTGTTCAATCTGGTGGATGGGCAGGCCGATTCCTTCTTTGCATACGGCTTTGAACAGGTGTCTGCGCAGCGCTATCGGAACAGCGCCGGTACTCTGCTGAACGTGGAAATCTGGCAACTGGCGGCACCCACCGACGCCTATGGGCTTTTCAGCACCGAACGAAGTGGGGTACCAGCAAACATCGGTAATGAAGGCGATTCGGATCCCGGACGTCGGTTGGCTTTCTGGCAGGATCGCTGCTTCATCAGCCTGGAGGCGCTCCAGCCGGTGCCTGATCAGACGTTGCAGGCTTTCGCCCAGGCCATCGCCAGCCGGCTGCCTAAGGGTGGCGAACGCCCCGCCCTGGTGGACCGGCTGCCCCCCTCCAGCTTGGTTGAGCAAAGTATCATCTTCTTCCATGAGGAAGTATCCATCCAGACGGAAGTCTGGCTGGGAGGCGAGAACATTCTGGGTCTCAACCAGGCGACGGACGGCGTGCTGGGCCAGTATCAGCTCGGGGATGCGAAAATCCAATTGATGTTAATTGAATACCCCACCTCCGGTCAGGCAACCAAAGGATTGAAAGCCCTGCAAAGTGGCAATGTGGCCGGTATGGTGGCATCGGATGTGCGCGGTGCCCTGCTCGGAGCCATTTTCGGTAAAGTGACGGCTGCCCAGGCTCAGCCGTTACTGCAAGAAGCCTTGAAATGAAAGTGCATCTTGGCTGGAAGCATTGGCGGCGCCTCCGCCAAATAGTACAGATACTGTTCTTTGCTTTTTTCATTGTTCTGTTGTTTGCGGGCCTCCAGTGGCAAACTGTCTCCCCTCTGGCAGATTTCTTCTTCCGCATCAACCCACTCTCTGCGCTTGCAGCCATGCTGGCCAGTCGGGCCTGGATCCCCCGGCTTGGATGGGCTCTCATCACAGTTGGATTAACCATATTGATCGGGCGGGTGTGGTGTGGCTGGATCTGCCCCTTCGGCAGCCTGCTGGAGTGGGTCACGTTCCGTAAAGCCCGCCAGCGCGCCAAAGCCATCTCGCCTCGCTGGCGAATGGTCAAATACGTCCTGCTGGTCTTCATCCTGATAGGGGCGTTGCTCGGAAACCTGACCCTGTTGATCCTCGAGCCGCTGGCTTTGTTCACACGCACCATGACCACCGTGGTCATCCCGGCGCTCAATTACATCGTCAATGCCACCGAAAGCACGCTCTACTCCCTCGCTTTCATGCGTCCGGCCATCAGTTGGTTGGAAGAGATCATTCGTGGCCCTGTCTTGCCGGTCGTGCAACCTGTATTTGGTGCCTCACTACTTGTTGCTGGCCTGTTTTTCGGTATCCTGGCCCTCAACCTGCTGGCGGATCGCTTCTGGTGCCGCTATCTCTGTCCGTTGGGGGCGCTGCTCGGCTGGATATCCAAAATCTCCATCCTACGCCCATTGATCGGCCAGACCTGCACCGGCTGCACCCGCTGTTCACTTCTGTGTAAACCAGGGGCGATCAAGACCATCCCCGCCACAGCCGAGTCTGGACGGGAAGTTGAGATCATGCCTTCCGAATGCACCGTCTGCCTGGACTGCCTGGTAAACTGCGCTAAGGACAGCCTGGGAATGGGAGCGGTGTTGAGAACCGCTCCGGCGCAGGAATTCGACCTGTCACGCCGCCAATTCCTGCAGACCATCGCCGTCGGGGTCGCCGGGATCGTCCTGCTTCAGACTAACTTGCGGCTGCGTATCAAAAATTCCCGTCTCATCCGCCCACCAGGCGTCAAAGACGAGCAGGAATTCCTTTCAAAATGCCTGCGTTGCAGCGAGTGCATGAAAGTTTGCCCCACAAATGGTCTGCAACCCGTGCAGGGCGAAGCCGGTCTTGAGGGATGGTGGACGCCCGGCTTGGTGCCGCGCCTTGGTCATTGCGACTATGGTTGCAATGCCTGCGGGCAGGTCTGCCCATCCGGCGCCATTCCACCTCTGAGTCTGGATCAGAAGCGTCAGGCCGTCATTGGCACCGCCGTTGTGAACCGGAACCGTTGTCTGCCATGGGCGAGTGCCACTGTTTGTATCGTTTGCGAGGAGATGTGCCCTACTCCGGAAAAATCCATCCGCCTGGAGGTAGTCACCGTGATGGATCACACCGGCGAGGCCGTGACCCTGCAACGACCATCCGTCTTGCGTGAGCTGTGCATCGGCTGTGGCATCTGCGAGAACCACTGCCCACTGGAGGGCGACGCCGCCATCCAGGTATACAGCCTGTGATTTAGTAAACAAGCCAGAATAACAAAAACTGGGAAGGGCATCCCTTCCCAGTAAGGCGGACAAGATGAAAATACTAGTGTGCCATCGTAGCGGGCACCCACTTGACAAAGAGCGCTAGGTGCGACCATAGGGACATGTAGAAGGTGACAGCCCAGACAAGTGCTGTGATCAGGACAACGGCTGCGCCAATATAGCGGAAAATCTTGTTGCCCTTGAACCACTTAAGGAAGGGATAAGCAAACACGCCGCCCAGGCCTGCCAGGACAAACCCGAAACCGGAAACGATTGGTTCACTGGTTAAGCCAAGCGAAATAATCCGGACGCCGACAATCACGGCGTCAATGCCAGCAAAGAATGAATAGATTGCAACGGGAATTAGCTCCCAGCCCATGGCCAGGGCAATACCGGTAGCCAGGAAAACGGCGCCAAACAAAGTAGTGGCTTCCCCGTAACCAATGTTATAGCTTCCAGGCAATGGCCAGGTGAACGTTAGGGTTAGGCCAAGCACCAGGCCAAGCAGACCAACAATGCCAAAACCAGCCGCATAGGGCCGCTGGTCCTTGGCATCCATGCCGGTAAAAATATAATAAGCCAGCAATGCAGTACCGGCAACCAGGTTGATCATAATGAGGGTAAGATAATCGATGAACATGTTTTCTCCTTTTACTATTGAGAGGTAAATTTGACTACTATTATAATATTATATGTCTGAATAGTCAATATTTTTCACGCACAATTCTCTCGCCTTGCCTTTTTGGCTATTTCTGGCGCCATTTTGGTTGCTTTTGCACTGCGCCACTAGGCAAAATAGGCCAGACCGATTTCGATGGGCTCTCTTACTAAACAAAAAGCCTGGCGCGGCAAGAAATGCCGGCCAGGCTCATGAGTCTCGTATTTACTGGATTTACATTCGAATTCCCATGTCGCGCAAGTCGTCAGCATCAAAAAGCGCACAAATCACGCCAACGCAAGCGATGGCGATGATAATGAGAACACCAATGACAGCTAGGATAATCATGGAGTGCATCCTTTCTCCAGGCTCCTTATATCTCTAATATATTTAACGCTGTTCCGGCATTTTAGTTTCGATTTCTTATAATCCTGAAAGCTCCCCAACGGGGAGACTCTTTTCAGTCTCAGTACCCCATCGCAGTAAACATTTCATCGTTCGTAGCGAATTTGAAATCCTCCAGGCCGAGCTTGTGTGCCTGGGCAGTTTCAGCAACTGCCAGCTTTGCCAGGTGAACCTTATCCACCACCCGCTCCTGGGTTTCCACCAGACGCTGCTCGAACTTATCAACCACATTGTCCAGGTCACGCATCGGCCCCTGGGAGTGGAGGAATTGCAAGACTGCCTCAGCGGCCCTCTCACCATCCCGGCGGGCAACGCCAACCAAGCCAGTGCTGGCCTGGCGTGCCCAACCGGCCAGGAAGACACGTTCGATAGGTTGGTTGGTATTCGGGTTGAAGGCTTCATAGGAAACACCCTCCACCGGGAAACGCGGCTGCGGAGCAGACATGTAAGCATCGTTGAAAGTCGGCACACAAAAATCCTTGTCCACCGTGTCGCCGATGGCGAAGACGATCGTATCGGCCTCGATCTGGCGTGTATTGCCCGTGCCACGTGCTTTGACATTTCCGTCCACTCTAACTAGTGTATTTTCTTCCACTTTCAAAGCGTTCACGCCGTTCATCCAGTCACCCAGCACACGTACGGGTGAAGCCAGGAACTCAAATCGGAAACGCGTGGATGAAACCGGATCGAGAGCTTTTGGCAGGGCATCCAAAAAAGCAGCTTTGGATGTCACCGGGTCCTGACCGGCAGATTGCATGATGGGGGCAACGCGGGCGAACTCGGATTCAAACGCGGCCAGGTCCAGGTTACGGGCCACGGTTTCCATCTCTTTGCGAGTGAATTTTACGTCCGCCGGACCTCGCCGTACTACCGCGATCACCTCATCCACTTTTCGGTCGCGCACGAGGTAATGGGCAACATCCGTCATGACGTTCCCTGCGCCGACCACCGCGACGCGTTTCCCAAGCAGATATTTCTTCTCGCTGAAAGGCGGCAGGAGGTTATAGTGAAAGATGATATTCTTGGCATGGTAAACGCCGGGAAGGTTCTCGCCGGGCAGGCGCAGCCACTTGGTACCCTGGGCACCGGTCGTGATTAGCACGGCTTGAAAACCGGATTCGAGCAGGTCCTCCAGCACGATATTTCCACCACAACAGACGACTACGTTTCCATAATAGTCAATCGGGGACAGGTCCAGAATTTGCTTGAACTGGGCGCGCAAGCCTTGTTTCATCTTAAGCTTATCCGGATAAATGCCATATTCCGCCAGGCCGCCGGGTTTGATATCACGGTTAAACAACACCACACATGCCCCGCCTTCGGCGAGTTTTCGAGCAGCATACAGGCCTGCAGGTCCGGCCCCAATAACGGCTACCATGTACTTCGAGTCTTCCATCCAAATCTCCTCTTCCAATATCGCGGGGGGAATTATAGCCGCTGGTCAGGCATCAAACAAGAACAAAAATCACTTACCAATTTCACTCTAATCTTACCCTGTGTTTCATACTCTATGCTATAGTTAACCATTCCAACCAGGAGGCAGACCAACGACAGGTACCCCATGAAGAAAACCATAAGCGAATACACACTTCCCAACGGCTTGAAAATCCTATTGAAAGAAATCCACACGGCCCCGCTGATCAGTTCGTGGATCTGGTATCGCGTTGGCTCCCGAGACGAACCATCCGGCCGTACTGGTATCAGCCACTGGGTGGAGCATATGCAATTCAAGGGTACAGCGCAGTTCCCGGCCCGCCGTCTGGACCGGGACATCTCACGGGATGGAGGCGTATGGAACGCCTTTACCTTTATGGACTGGACCGCCTACCTGGAAACCATGCCTGCTGACAAAATCGACTTGGCGCTGTGCCTGGAAGCCGACCGCATGACCAACAGTCTGTTCGATGAGAAGGAAGTCGCTTCGGAACGGACAGTGGTCATCTCCGAGCGGGAAGGTAACGAGAATGAGCCACTCTTCCAGTTGAGTGAGGCCGTCCAGCAGGCTGCCTTTAGAGTCCACCCTTATCACCACGAGGTCATCGGCGATCTGGTTGACCTGAAATCCATCAGCCGGGACGATCTCTACCAGCATTACCGTACCTATTACTTGCCAAACAATGCAGTCCTGGGAGTAGCAGGTGATTTCGATACCGTTGAGATGTTGGCTCGCATTCGTGAACTTTTCGAGCCAATACCCACTGGCAACATACCGTCACGGCTTGCTCGTCCTGAACCGGCAGCCAACGGTGAGCACCGGCTGACCGTCGAAGGCCCCGGCGAAACCACCTACCTCGAAATCTCGTATCACGCCCCTGCAGGGAATGATCCTGATTTCTTTCCCTTAACGGTACTGGACAGCCTGCTGGCCGGGCCAAGCGGTCTCAGTCTTTTTGGAGGTGGAGGCCTTTCCAATAAAACTTCCCGCCTGTATCGGGCCCTGGTCGATAAGGAATTGGCCGTTGGCGTCGGCGGCAGTGCCAGTACAACCCTCGACCCTTATCTTTATAGTATCACCATCACTGTCCACCCAAACCGCAAACCCGAAGAAGTGCTTTCAGCGGTCGACAATGTAATCAAGAGTATTCAGGAGGAACTTGTTCCTGAGGAAGAAATCAGCCGCGCCATCAAACAGGCACGGGCATTGTTCGCATACCAAAGCGAGAACATTACCAGCCAAGCTGCCTGGCTAGGTCATGCCGAAATATTTTCCACTTACGGCTGGTTCCTGACTTACCTGGATAAATTATCGAAAGTAACTCCTTCCGACATACAAAAGTTCGCTCAGGAATACCTTCGGGAGCAAAATCGCGTGATTGGATCCTACCTTCCAAATGGGACGGAGGGAGAGGCATGAACAAACACCAGTCTTTACCAGGTTCCGACGACATCACGCGTGTCAACCTCCCGAATGGCCTCACCATCCTGGTACGCGCCAATTTCAACAGCCCATCAGTGGTCATTGGTGGTTATCTTGCTTGCGGTAGCCTGTTCGATACAGACGAAAAATTGGGCTTAGCCGACTTTACGGCCTTTGGCCTGATGCGTGGAACCGCAACGCGTGACTTCCAGCAAATTTTTGATGCACTCGAATCGGTTGGTGCCAATCTGTCCTTCGGTACCGGTGCACATAACACCGGATTC
>JBEKVG010000117.1:0-7294 GCA_049514195.1 Anaerolineales bacterium
GTCAGTTTTGCCCCGCCCCACATCGCCACCCAGAGCATGCCTTCGGTGTCCGAGGTCATGCCATCCGGCCAACCCAGTGCAGGCGGGACGGAAATCACCGGGCGCGGGGCTGCAATCGCGCCTGTGCTGAGGTCGTAATCGTAGGCCGTGACCGTGCGTGCCGGCGTATCGATGTGGTAGAAAGTGTGGTAATCCGGGCTCCAGGCCAGGCCGTTGGAGATGCGCGTCCCGCTGAGAAGCGTCTTTACCGAACCACGGGGGTCGAGGGAGTAGAGCGAGCCGGTGGCTTCGACCTCGGCATTGTCCATGCTGCCGGCCAGGAAGCGCCCGGCCGGGTCGCACTTGCCGTCGTTGAAGCGGTTGCCAGGCAAATGTGGTTCGGGGTTGAGGGTGGCCCGTATCTTCGCTTTCGTCTCCTTGTGGGGGGCTTCTGCCGCCTCGTCTCCCCACGGGAGAGGCGGGTCAAGCAATCCAAACCCGCTGCGCAGACCGAGCACCAGTCCGCCCGAGCGGCGCGGGGCCGCGCAGCCGAGGGTTTCGCCAACGTCGAGGTGGTGGTCAGTCCCATCCTGCGGATTAAAGAGGTGCAGGCATCCGAGGCGGATATCCACCCAGTAGAGGCAAGCACTGCGGGCTTCCCAGGCCGGGCCTTCCCCCAGGTCGGCATGCGCATCCAGGACAAGTTCGGGAGCAGAGATCATGACTTTGCCACCAGGCGACGTTCGACCAGCAAAAAGGTGATCAGGCCAACTAGGACGAGTGCCCCGGTAAAGGCATACATGCCTCCCGGTGAATAATGGTCCAACAGGAGGCCGCCCAGCAGGCCGCCCGCGGCCGAGCCAAAACCCATCAGCGTGCCACCGAACATGCCCTGGGTGGTGGCCTTCATGCCGGGTGGAGCGACCTGGTCGGCGTAGTGGACGCCGGCGGTATAGATAGCTGCAAAGGTCAAGCCGTGACAGAGCTGGATAACCAGGACTACCCAGGGCTGGGTTGTCAGGGAGTAGCCGATCAGGCGCAGGCCAATGGTCGTCATGGCGATGACCAGCATGCCACGCGCCCCGAAGCGCCGCAGCATGCGGTCGCTGAAGAACATGGCAGGTACCTCGGAGATGGTGGAAATGGTCAAGGCAAAACCCATCAGGGTCTTGCTGGCGCCCAGGCTTTGCATATACACGAAGAGATAGTTGTTGATGGTAGCCATGCCGATGCCAGCGATGAAGACCATCACCAGGAAAAGCATCCAGGGTTGGTTGGTAAGCAACTCGCGCACCCCGCCGCGGAAGGAGCCGTCTGAGTGACTCTGGCGGAAGGGGATCTGGGTGATAACCAGAAGCCCGGCCAGCATCAGGATAGCATAACCCCAAAAGGCCCACTTCAGCCCCAACCGGCCGATCAGGTCGCCGGCGAAGGGTGCCACCGCTCCGTAACCGATTGTGCCCCACAGCCGGACGCGTCCGTAGCGTTCCTTGCGTTCGCCGAGGAGTGCCAGGACGGCGCTGTCGACCAGGGAACCAGTTGGGGCGTTGAAAATTGAGTAAAGGATGATCATCAGGAGCAGCCCACCGAACGAGGCGACGTTCGGGAATATGAAAGAGACGATCACCACGCCGATGATGGCAAGCATCGCCACCAGCTTGTGCCGGTGACTGGCATCCGCAGCACCGGTCCAGAGCGGTGCGCCAAAAAAGGAAATGATCGGGGAAATGGCTGCCAGCAGACCAATCTGTCCGCCGGTCATGCCCCGGCTCTGGTAGAAGAGCGCCAGATATGGCGTCAGGATGGAAATTGCACCATAGTAAAGAAAATAAAAAATCGAGGGGATGACCATTACCTGTACTCCAGCAGTTCCCCCATCCTGGGGGCTTTCCCCATTATAATTGACGGACATATTCTTATGGAGATTTGGCATGAACAAGTTCCTCGAACGTCTCCACTCCGGTGAAATTCTGATCGCAGATGGCTCGACCGGCGCTAGCCTGCAGAAGATGGGCCTCGAGCCCGGCATCCCACCTGAAGACCTGGTGCTGGATGCGCCTGAAATGGTGCTCCAGTTGGAGGGCGCCTTTGTGGCGGCCGGTTCAGATATCATCCTGACCGACACCTTCGGTGGGACGCGCCTACGCATGAAGGAATCGAAATACGGGGAACGGGCACCCGAAGTCAACAGGCTGGCCGCTGAACTGGCCCGCCAGGCCGCCTCGGCGAGGGCGGGTGTCCTGGTGGGCGGCTCGATCGGCCCGACTGGCCTGCTGATGAAGCCCTATGGTCCCCTCAGCGTTGAGGCAGCTACCGCCAGCTTTGCCGAGCAGGCCAAAGCCTTGGCGGAGGGCGGCGTGGACTTGCTGGTTATCGAGACCATGTTTGCGTTCGAGGAAGCCGATGCGGCTTTCAATGGGGCACGCTCCGTCACCAACCTGCCGATCGTGGTCTCCTTCAGCTATGACCGGGGCGTACGTACGATGATGGGTGTCAAGCCGTCGGCTATGATCAAGCACTACAAAGAACAGGGCGCAGTGGTGATCGGCGCCAACTGCGGGACGACCCTGGAGAACATGGAAAAAATCCAGCAGGAGTATGCCGCCACGGAACCCGGCTTCCCGCTGTGGGCCAAACCGAATGCCGGCCTGCCGCACCTGGTGGAGGGTGTGACCACCTTCGACGTAACGCCGGAGCAGATGGCCGAATATGCTGTGAAATACGTCCGCCTGGGGGCGCGCGTGGTGGGCGGTTGCTGCGGCAATATGCCGGAACACATTGCGGCGATTGCCAGGGCAGTCAAGGAATAAATGCTCTTCGCTTTACGCTGGTGGGAATATCCCTTTCTGAAGATAGCCGCATGCCTGGGATGTCTGCTGCTCGTGTCCCTTGTGGCATGTACCCCCCATCCAGCCAGCGCATCCAACTCAGCCAGCCCAATCAGCCCGGCCAGTGCAATTCCCGACCCCAGCCGGGTTTCTCTTTCTGCATCTCCCACTGCTTCTCCTACTGCCACCGCAACCCTGGCTGAGCCCGAGATGCCTGCCTCGCCTATCCCCAGCCAGACCCCGACGGTACTTCCCCCGGATTTCTGGCAGAAATTGCCAGTTATCCCCACACAGATCAGCGAGCGTGTGCGTGAAATTTACCGGGTTGGGTTGGCCAATGGGAACAACCCGCACGTCTTCTCCCGCATCGGCGATTGCGCCAGTGCCGCCCCGGCCTTCCTGGTCGGCTTCGACCACAACTACAATCTGGGGGATTACGCCTACCTGCAACCCGCCATAGATTATTTCAAAGGTTCCTTCGAACGCCCCAGCCTGGCTGCCAAGGCCGGCATGAACAGTGCCGGCCTGCTGACGACCCTGTGGACCGACAAGCAGTGCCAGGCCAACGAGTCCCTGCTGGATTGCCAGTACCGCCTCGACCATCCCAGCTTTGCCTTGATTGCCATTGGCACCAACGAAGCCTATTACGTCCATGAGAACCCGGGATCCTTCGAGAAAAACATGCGCATCATCCTGGATGATACGATTTCCAAGGGTATCGTTCCCATCCTGGGCACCAAAGCGGACGATGTCGAGGGCGATGGTTCCATCAACGCCACGATTGCCCGCCTGGCCTTGGAATACCAGCTTCCACTCTGGAATTTCTGGCTGGCAGTCCAGCCACTGCCCGAACATGGCATGGTCGAACCGGAACACCTGAATTCCGTTTCATACGCCAATTTTACCGATTTCACTATTCCCAACAGCCTGCAATACGGCATGCAGGTGCGCAACCTGACCGCCCTGCAAATGCTGGATTTTCTCCGTCAGCAATTGGCGGGAAAATATTAAACACAAAAGGCACGATCCCCAAAGTACGGAGGCAGGCGGTGTGCCAGGGAAAAGACTAAAATCCTGATATTAAATTAGCTATCGGAGTCCGAAGTCTCCAGACTTCGGATTCTCCAAACCACACATTTCAATCACGATTAGCACGAATAGGTGAATTACACGAATATCTTGTGAAAAACATTCGAAAAATTCTATGAATTCGTCTACTTACGGGCATTCATAATACACGCTTCCCGGAGTGAGAATCTTTACCCCGCCTTGATCCACCGTGACCTGGTATGTCTTCAGCCGGCTATATACCTTGGCCATGGCCTGGTCCGCCCGCAAGCCGGCCAGGGTGAAGCCACGCCAGTCGGCGTGCGTGGATGCAGAAACGACGTGCAGGCGGCAGACCAGTACGGCCCCGACCGCGTCCCGGGTCAGGCCCGGAAGCGCCGGAGACTCATACGCCGCTGCCAGGGCCGGGACCGCGTCCGTCGAGAGCGAGGCCAGGAAGGGCACATCCAGGCCCTTCCCCTGCGGGGCACGTGCCACATTCAGCCGGACAATGCTCCCGTCCACGTTGATCAGCACCAGCGTGGCGGCAAAACCGATCGAAGCCAGCAGCACTGCCAGCGGAAAGAGGCGCTCCCGGCGCAGGAGTTCCAGCAGCACCACGACGGCCAGCAGTACGCCCAGCCAGATCATGAAGATGTGCGTGTACATGCGCAGGCGCGAGAAACCATAGGCGGCCTCATAGAGCCGCAGACGCTGGAAGGCCGAGGCCAGGATCACGCCCACCAGCGCGGCCATGCCGATGCCCAGCCCGGAGAAGGCCCAGCGTTGCGCCGGGTTTTGGCGCCTGACAATGGCACTCAGGCCCAGGAAGAGCAGCAGGCTGCAGACGGCCACGGCGGCCAATTCGCCGAAGCCGCGCCGGGCATATTCGGAGTAGGTGTAGCCCTGCACACCGATATTGGCCCCCCCGCCGAAGAAATAACGGAGCTGGATGATGACGAAGAGGATAAACAGCAGCACCACCGCCCCCAGCACCACGGCCGCCTCGGTGAAACCCAGGAACTGCGGCACGAGCGGCTTTTCCATGCCAAGCAGTTTTTCGTCCTGGCTTTTTTGGGCGGCATGCAGGAAGACGCCCGCCAGGGCGTACGCCCCGATAAGGATGTAGACCAGCCGGAAAATATATTGCGGCAGGTTCTCCAGCCGGAACAAGCTGGCAAAGTCATACAGGCGCTGGGCAAAGACCAAGTCAGCCGAAGACAGCAGTGCGGCAAAAATTGCCACGATGGGAATGGCGATCAAAACCCCCCGGAAGATGGCCCAGAAACGTTTCCAGCCTGTCCGCGGACGTGCCGCTGCTCCCTCCGCCCCTGCCTCTGCGGCGGCGGATTTTCTCCTTTCGGATAGAAACATCAACGGGCGGGCTACCATACTGCCAGCCAGCCTGACAAAACGGACAATGTAATCCGGCAGGCTGTACCATGGCCAGCCTCCGCCCAGAAAGGAGACAGCCAGCAAACCCATCAATCCGAGCGTCAGGGCGAAGCTCAGGAACAGGCTGAGCGGCTCCTGGCGCAGTAAGGTTCCGGCGGCGAAGAACAAAATCGGGATGAGCAAGAGCAGGGATCTCCAGGCAAGCTTGCAGCCGTTCAGCCCCAGTACCAGGAAGCCGCCTGCCAGGCAGAGTAGCACGTAAATGGGAAAGTTAATCCCCGCGGCGTGTTTCCAAAAAAGGAAGTCGAAGCACCAACCCAGCAGCAGGACCGTGATCCAGAGAACAAGCGTACGTTTCATGCCAGCCTCCTCGCAGGGAATTTCATCATAGTATCTATCCGAAAAATCAGGAGAGGTTCGCATTTTGAGTGCCAGCATCAAAATGCGGTTCTTCTATAATTTTCGGATAGTTCATAGCATAAACCGGTACGACTGGCAGGAACTGGCAGGGGCTATCAAAAGGTATCGAGTACAAAAGCGGATGGTTCAGCCATTATGTCGTTTGATCCTGGCTTTTATCCTTGTTTCTTCGCGGGCAAGTTCCTGTTTTTGCAATAAATTCAAGCGCCTCCGCCAGGCAGCTCTGGTAATGGGGATCCTCCTTGCTCGCATCAATGCGGAGAATCCGCTCGGGGTCGAGGCGTTCCAGCCAATCCTCCAACATGAATCCGGTGACCTGAAGGTCGTCCCGGGTGGCGATTTCGAGCAGCCGGCCACGCCGGGTAAACCGCTCCTCCACCACGTCCAAAGGAGCGGTCAGCCACAGGATGCCCTCGGGTGGCGGCTGGGACGAACGGATCTGGCTAACCAACCGTTCGCATAGGCGGTATTCCTCCGTCGAGAGCAGTCCTTTGCTGTGGAATAGACGGGTGAAAACGAAAAAATCCATCTCCAGCCCGCCATCCTGGATACCTGTCTTGGGTTCGGCGCGAATCTGGCGTTCCTGTTCAGCGCGTGCCAACAGGTAATCGATCTGGTTGGCAAGGGCAAAACTGGCATTGTTTTTAAAAAGGGCCTGGAAAGGACGCGTGGCGTGTCCCTCCAACCCGGTGACGAAATCTCCCGCAGCACATAATGCCTCTGTCAGGCTTGTTTTGCCAACACCGCTGTTTCCAACAACGACGATCAGTTTACCCATTTAGACTTGCAAGTCTTTGCCTGCCTGGATGCCTTTCAATGCGCCAATCTCACCTGAATGGATTAATGCGTGATTGACCACGTGGATAAACATGGTAGCTATGCTACGTTCCCCGCGCGCGGATTTCACCACCCGATCGAGCTCATCCGGTGTCAGTTTATCCAGGTAGGAATCCGTGGCAGCGCGCACAACCTGCTGATAAGCCAACATGGGTTCCAGAGCCAAAGTCATATTTTTGACTTCCTCCCAGCCGCCACTATAGCCAGGCGTGACCTTCAGGCCCGTTTTTTCAGCCCAACCGCCTTCGTCCCAAAGCTTTGGTTTCCCCTGCATGAGAGTTTGGACGAAAGCATCTTCCGAGTTCAGAAAGTGGACAAAAATAGCGCTGATAGGGTTGGCGGTTCCGGGTGGCGTCCAGTTGAACTGTTCAACAGTCATATCTTTCATGGATTCGTCAGTCTGGTGGCGCACAGCCGCGACCAATTGCCGGATAAATTCGATGGTGTCCATAAATTACTCCTTGGGATTTGTTGGATGAATTTATTTTACCCTTATCTCAAAAAGAAAACTGATACCAAGGTTAAAGTTACAGCCTGTCCGGTTCCCAATTTTTCAAGATCGGTATTTCTGTGGCTTAGTATCTATCCGAAAAATCAGGAGAGGTTCGCATTTTGAGAGTGTGCGGCGAAGCCGCACACTCTCAAAATGCGGTTCTTCTATAATTTTCGGATAGGTTCTTAGCTAGACTTTGTCCATTTGCACGTTACAAAAAACAGGGTAAGCTAAACCATCTCTCCATGATGAGGATGGATCATGCTTACCCTGTCAGCAGAATATATCACGATTC
>JBEKVG010000118.1:0-7275 GCA_049514195.1 Anaerolineales bacterium
GCGCCGAAGCCGCCCTGCGCCGGATCGCCCGCCTGGCGGATGGTTGGATAACCAATTACCGCAGTGCGGTTGAAGCCAGGCCGGCCCTGGACCTGCTGTATCGTTTCATCAACGAAGCCGGGCGCACACGCAGCCAGGTAGGCCTGGAGGCACGCATCCCCTATGATACAGGCGATCCCAAAGACTGGGAGACAGCGATGCGCGATTGGCAGGCCGCCGGAGCCACGCATTTTTCGCTTAACACCATGGGTAGCGGCTTTAAAACCTCCGGGGAACATATCCAGGCCATCCAGAAATTCGCCCAGTTTGCGCAGATTTTCAAATAACATGAACAATCCCTACGACCATAATACTGCCAACGAAAAGAAATGGAGTCAAAGGGCTACCACCTTTGATGACAAACGCTTTGATTATTTCCGGTTTTTGCAAAAGGAATTAATCGCTTCAACAAGCATACACTCGTCTTCAAACTTCCTGGATTTGGGATGTGGCACGGGTTGGGCAGTCGGCTACGTGGCTAAAATGTTGGCTGGAAAAGGGATATTTGTCGGTCTTGATATTTCGAAAGGGATGATTGAAAAAGCCAGAAGCAATGCCGAAGGAATTCCGAACGTGGAATTTCACCAGTCGAGCGCAGAGGACTTGCCTTTCGAGGACAATACCTTTGACACAGTCATTTGCAGCAATTCCTTTCACCATTACTTGCATCCAGAAGTAGTGTTGAAAGAAGTGAAGCAGGTATTAAAGCCAAGTGGGAGAATCCATATTTTGGATATCACCGCCGACGACTTTTTCACTCGCTGGATTGATGAAAGGATCAGGGCACGTGAAAAGGAACATGTGAAATTCTATTGCACAAAGGAATATGCCAGCCTGTTCTCGCAAGCCGGGCTGAAACACATTTCGAGCCACCAATTGAAGATTTTGTATCCGTTGAAAGTGCATGTTGCTGAAAAGGAATGCTAAATATGACGTCAATTTTGGATAATCAAAAAGACAAAAACGTTCATCTTCTTCGGCGACAAACCATAAAATCCATCGCTATACGCTATTTGAAATTGGGGGCATGAAAAAATGGATGTAGATAAAGTTATTGAAACATGGAATCGGGAGGAGCAAGAATCTTTCACCGGCTGGGATTTTTCCCATCTGGACGGCCGAATGATCGAAGAGCAGGCTCCCTGGTCTTATTCCACCCGGGCGTCCGAATTGATGCGCCAGGCTGCCTCCGTCATTGACATGGGCACCGGCGGCGGTGAGCGATTTCTCAAACTACAGGAACACTGGCCGGGGAAAGTGGTGGCAACCGAAGAATATCCGCCCAACCTCAAGCTGGCAACGCAGCGCCTGTCGCCCCATGGTGCGCAAGTTGTGGAGGTTCAACTAACCGAGGTTGGTCAGATTCCTTTTGCGGATGGGGAGTTTGAATTGGTCCTGAACCGTCATTCCGGATTCAATCCCACGGAGGTGGCTCGTATCCTGGCGCCAGGCGGGACTTTCCTGACCCAGCAGGTACACGGCCTGTGGGCGGCTGACCTGCTGAGAGTATTTAATGCCAAACCCCAATGGCCGGATGCAACCCTGGAAAAGTATGTACCCTGCTGAAAGCGGCCGGGTTGACCATCATAAATACACAGGATTGGTCAGGCCGGTTGTCCTTTACGGATGTCGGAGCGATCGTCTACTACTTGAAGGCAATTCCCTGGCTGGTGCCCGGCTTCTCAGTGCAAAACCATTCGAAGCAGTTGCTAAACCTTCAACGCCGGCTCGAAACCGGTCAAGGCTTGGTCTTTACAGAACGAAAATATCTGATTGAGGCATACAAAGGGAATAATTGACCGCTGATGATTTCAAAAAAACAGGATTTTCGACTAACTTCCTGCAAGGTGATGATTGTGTGGATCGCTACTCAATTTTCAAATACATTAAAAATACACTAGAATTTCTACCTGTAGCGATGTATAATAAATTCAGCATTGCTTTGCTTATTTTCAACAAGGAGGATGAGACAATGTTAGCAAAACGCATGATCCAAATCACCCTGATATTGGCTGTGCTGGTTACCTGCATGGCCATCCCCCGCGGTACATCTGCTGCGGGATGGTGCGGAAGCACCTATGTGGTGCAACGAGGCGACTGGCTGTCCAAGATCGCCAGTCGCTGCGGCGTCACCTTATCCGCACTTTACGCCGCTAATCCATGGGCAGGTAGCTATCGCTATATCTACCCCGGGCAGGTGCTGAATATCCCCGGTGGGCCTGGGCCTGGCCACCCCGGACCTGGGCCTGGTCACCCCGGTCCTGGACCTGTCGCCCCATATCAAAATTGCGGCCCCACATATAGCGCATATTATGGCCATTACTATGTAGTCTGCCGCGGCGATACGCTGCTTGGGATTGCACTCTATTACGGGGAGAGATTGTCGTATATGCAATGGCACAACCATATCCCCAATCCCGACCGGATCTATGCAGGTCAGTTCATCTGGCCATAAACCAGCGCACAGAATCCTGAACCATTCTAAAGATAATAAGCCGCCTGATGAAGGCGGCTTGAATCGTTTCCAGGCGAGATAACAGGAAGTGGAGCTAAGGAGTCTGACCTTCCGCCTGCCGCGGTGTAGTTACACTTCCCTTATTGTCGATGATAAGGGCATTACGGTTTCGGGGATCGATACGTGAACCGGCTTGCAAGATGTCCAAAAGGAGGAACAATGCGCAAACTTATCGCCTGCATTTTTTTGATGTTTGTCGCGGTGGCGTGCGCTTCATCACTAGAAGTGACTTCCACCCCCACGCCCGCGCTGACGCTGGTTCCAGCTAATACGTCCGCACCGACCTCGACCGTGCTGCCTTCCCCCAGCCCAACCATGACAAGCTTACCGACCGCAACATTTACACCCACGCTCACCCTAACCCCTCGCGTGGTTCGTTCGATTGACCTGGTCGCCTTCCAATCGAGCCGGAATGGGACGTGGTTCAGCACAAGTATCGATACCCTGCCTCAAAATCAGCAGAATGCGACTGCGACCTTTGATATCACAACCTCGGCCTTGAGCAATCGAAGGGATGGAAAGATCGCCTCGACCCTTCTCGCCGGTTATGTTTTCCTGCAGTGGGGCGATGTCTCGCCGGCTTCTTTCGACCAGTTTACCGGCACCATTGGCGCTTTATTCATCCGCTCAGCCGGTCTGTCTTTTGTGGACTATCCAAATAACCGCGTCCTGTTGTGGGATCGTAAATCCGTCAATATTCCCATGGACATTCGGGGAATGATACGCGTATGTAACCAACACCAAATCCCCGTTTTCCTCGAGATCAACTACTCAGACTATGTTCCCGGACTATTGGGTACGGGAGTTGAAGCACTGCAGCCCGCCGATAATATCGCAGGGACTATTACGTACTTGAAGGCACTCCAGGCGGAAGGGCTGCATGTGGAGGGCGTTACTTTTGGTGACGAAATCCAGGATGATTCAGGCTATGGTAATCGGCAGCCGACAATTTATAATTCCGATCTGATTTCCAGATTCATAGATTACGCCAGCGCACTCAAGTCTGAATTCCCTGACCTAAAGGTCTATGCCTTTGATTCATATATTCGTGCAACGCGCGGCGAAATTTCCGCCTACTGGGACTTGTTCCAGAAGATCAGGCAGGCAGAAGTAAGTGAAAACAAGAACCTGCTGGACGGATTTACTTTCCGCGAGAGTTATACGTACATTAACGGCCAGGGGCAGGTTTTGGATTCGCAAAGAATCCTAGACGACACCGAATCGCTTTACCGGGATGCACCGGTCTATCGCTACGATGTCAGGGGAACGACTCATGCGGATCCCGACCGGGATTACCTGCACCAGATCATCAGCCATACCAGCGCAATCTTTAGCAGAACCTTGGATATTTTAATTTCTGAGTATCTGCCTGCCGGGCCGATACAGATCAGTGAAACTGACACCTCGCGCTATGCAGACATGGATTTTATCCTCCACTATAGTGATATCGTCGGGATATATGCCGACCTCGGACTGGACGGCGTATCCACTATCATGTTTGGTGATTCTCTCAACATGCACAAGGCTTATTTCGACCGGCAGGGCAATAAAGGTGTGAATTATCCCATCCATGAGCAACTCGCCAAATATTTCACTGGGGAGATCCTGAACATTGATCGTTCGACGGATTATGACAGCCTCAAGGTCAAGGTCTATGCCGCCAGGAGGGAAAATGAGACTTTTGTCATGATCCTCAATAAAGATGTGAGTAATGAACACACTGTGCAAGTCAGGTTGCCAGGTAAGTTCGATCTGACCATCCGGCTGCCGCGGCGCAGTTATACATCCATCTTTTTGGATGACAAGAGTGTAACAGTCTCAGGGATCGGTAATTGAACAAGCTCACCTGATAGCCGAAAGGAGGAGAGATGCACAAGCTTATATGCTGCATTTTGTTTATGTTTGTTACAGCCGGATGTGCCTCTGTACCGGCATTGACGCTCACTAACACTCCCGCACCGACGCTGACCTCGACCAATACGTCTGCGCCAGTTCCAACGCTCACCAATACAACCGCACCGGCAATGACGCCCACGATCACTCCTGACCTATGCGCGGGCGCAACCAGCGCTGGTGCAAGGCAGAGATTTACCTTCGAGCAAATCGTGCCCTGCCTGAACAGCGTATCTAGGGTGAGCGAGTTTATGAAGAATAACATCATATATGATGTTGAATATGACACCCGGGAGCGTGGGGGTAATGAATACGTTCCGGCCCAGGTGGTTTACGAACGCGGAATTGACGATGCGGATGGACACGCCATCCTGCAATGCTATCTGCTCGAAAGGAATGGCTGGGATGCGGTTATGATCGGCCTCAGCATAGATACTCCGGTCGGCAGTAATGTTTGTGGGATAAAAAATCCGGATGGCAGCATTCTCATCCTGGAGGGCGCAGGAAACGTGGCAGGACATTTCAATTCCCTGACGGATGTGGCCAAATACTATACCAGCCTGCATTGGATGCAGGCTGGGGGTACCCTCAGAACTCTCAAGGCCTCACAGGTAACCCAGGTCACGACAGACCGTACCAGCCCGAGTATTTTGGAGCTGCCATGGGTGATTTACAAATGAGTACCTTATGAAAAGTTTGCCACGACGTAGGCGCCCATGGTGGCAGGGCAAATTGGGGATCAAGGAGGTTGTATCGCCCCTTTAAATCAGGCACACTTTTTCCGGAAGTCGTGCGATATTTCCATTTGAATTTAGCGCATATGGCTTCGAGAGGAGGTTGACATGCACTATAAACCAGTCTCATGGACGGCAAATAAAAGCGGATCAAAAGCAATTTTCTTGTTGATCCTTTTACTTTTGTCAGGATGCAACACGAGTGCCAGGCATCCTCCGATTGCACTTACTATTCCCGGGGTTATTTTATACTATCCATTCAATGGTAATGCCAATGATTTGAGCACCAGCCATAATAACGGCCAGGTTCATGGAGCAACACTTACCCTGGACCGGTTTGGAGTGCGAAAGCACGCCTACGAATTTAACGGGGTGGATAACGACATTACCTTCGATGCATCCAAGGTGCCATTAGGGCCTTCCCCCCGGACGATTTCTGCCTGGATAAAAGCAGAGAGCTTTCCACCCGAATCCAATCCAATCGGCTCAAGAGCCACAGTGATCGGCTGGGGATTGAGCGATTGGGACCAGCTATCTGAAATGCAAATCGTCAGCGGCAGACTTGTATTTCACATCTATGGTCAGAAGGAGGCCTACAGTAAGACGGTATTGGAACTTAATCAATGGTACCACCTGGCAATTGTATACACGGATGGGAAAGTATCCTTGTATGTCAACGGTGTCGAGGAAGATTTTGAAGTCTCTCCAGTGGACACTCCAATAGGTGACACGGGCAGAATTGGCGCCTATCCCGACCCTCATAAGACCGGAGGCATGTTCCCGCATGGTTACGATCTGAGTTACTTCCATGGCGCAATCGATGACATCAGTGTTTATAACCAGGCTCTCACGGCAGGGCAAATTATGGCATTATATACTGAAGGTGGCTGGGGAAAGTGATGATTATTAATATTCCAACCAGCCTCCCCCCGGAGAAGCGCCTCCTGCTTGACTACCTAGCAGACAACTTGTCCGAAATCCCGCACATGTGGTATCGTTCTTGGCGGGTCCTGGGCCAGCGGAACGCAGCATCCTGCCTCAGACCTGGATTTTGGCCTGTATTATCTTGAAGCAGAACCGTTTTCCGTGCAGGCGATTCGAAAGGTTGCCACATCCATCTCCCGCCCGGGTACGAAGCCAACCGTGACCGGTTTTTATGAATGGGTCGCCTGGGTGAATGGCGGCGCCTGGATTGAAACGGAATCCAGCAAGGTTGATATCCTCTACCGCAACCTCGACCAAGTCCGGAAAACGATCCGGCAGGCCCAGCAGGGAATCTACCAGCATGATATGGAAACGCTGGGTTCCTTCAAAATCCTGCCTGAAGACTATACGAACAACATCCTGGGCATCCTGGCCTGTCCAGGTGTGAGGCGCACAGAGCTGGTCAGCTCTGTGGCCAGGCTGGAAGTCGCTTGGCAAAGCGTGGCATGCCTTGCAGGCTTTAGCCATAAACCAAAATATTAGGATGAGGACAAGAAATTGGAGGTTGATATGAAATTACGGCATCTCTTTACAATCAATCTTTTCCTAGCGGCTTTCTTCGGGATTTCGTGCGTGTTTTTCCCCGCCTGGGCATTGCGCCTGTACGGCATGGCCCTCGATGCTGCGGCTATCTGTATGACGCGTGTGGTCGGCGGCTCGATCCTCGGCTTTGCGACCTTAATGTAGTTCGGGCGCACATCCGCCAACGCGCAGGCGCGCCAGGCGATTGCACTGGCGCTGATGGTGCAGGACCTGGTCGGCGCCTTGGCCTTCCTGGAGATCCAGCTACGCGGCAGCGTAAACACACTTGGCTGGTCGAACCCGGGGCTATATGCGCTGCTGGCCCTGGGATACGCATACTTCCGCTTCATCCGGCCGCAGGACAGCTAGGTGGTGAGGACTGGAGGTGTTCTCAGCAAGCTGGCTTGGAGGGTTGAAATAGCCGGGACTTCGTAGCAATAGGTTATACGAACCAGTATCTGTGCCGTCAACCCCAAGCTTAAACAACCATCCATGGCGGTATTGCAACCATTGCCTGGGTTGACGCACTGAACATTAAAATCAACCCCAAGAAAATTGCACTACCAGTGGCGGATATATCGTGTTTAA
>JBEKVG010000119.1:0-7269 GCA_049514195.1 Anaerolineales bacterium
GGTTCTGGCAGCCGTTCATGCGCCAGCCCTGCTTATCCAGATAGTCGTTTACAAAATATGGATTCACCACGTCCGAAGTCAGGCTAATCAGGAAAGTGGTTTTACCCATTATATGCAACTCGGGGATCTTGGCAATCCCGGCGCGCATCTTGTCGGCCGTGTCCATGATTGCTTTGGCAGCTTTAAGGTAACCTGCCTCGCCGATTGAGACCATGGCAGCCCACATGGCTGCACTCAGACCAGCGGAACGACTGCCTTGCACGGTTGCAGAGGGGTAGAGGCCGCCCGGCCAGTCCTCCTGCGCGAAGAACATGTAGCGACGTAGATCCTTATTCCGAAAGTTTATGGTCGAGGTGCCTTTGAGGGCATAACCATATTTGTGTGTGTCGCAGGAGATGGAGGTGACCCCCGGCAGGCGAAAGTCGAACACAGGCACGGCGTAGCCAAGCTTTTCGATCCAGGGCAGGATAAAGCCGCCCAGGCAGCCATCGACGTGTAAGCCAAGTTTGTGCTCCAACGCCAAGTCAGAAAGCTTACTGATCGGGTCAACCACCCCGTTGGGATAGCTGCCGGCTGACCCAGCCAGGGCGACTGTGTTGGGAGTGATCTGGAGGCGCATAGCCTCAACGTCGGCTTCGAAATCTGCGTTCACCGGTACGCGGACGACCTTCATTCCCAGGTAATGAGCCGCCTTCAGGTGGGCGGGGTGGATGGTTGTGGGAGCAACAACCTCCGGCGCAGTGATGCCTTTCACCTCGCGACCCCACTCACGATAGACATACATGGCGTTGTAGATGCTTTCCGTGCCACCCGAGGTGACCGCGCCGGCTTCCTCGTCAAAACGATTCACCTTGCTCACCTCTTCGCCATGCAGCATCCTGCCCACCATGGCCAGCACCTCGGCTTCAAATTTGGTCCCGCTTGGGCACAGGTCCCTTTGCATGAGATTGACACACGAGAACTTGCTGAAGACCTTGTTCAAGAAATCATAGTGTTCCATGCCTCCATGATACATGGTGCCGGAACATTGACCGCCCTGCCATTTTTTATTTTCTTCTTCCGACATATAGGCAACCTCTTTCAAGATTTCTTCTTCATCCAAGCCCGTTTCAGGTAGTTTGGAGAAGACCTTGAAGAGTTTATTGTAAGGATGCATTTCGCCAAACATATCCATTGATTCTTGTTCGTCAGACATGGTTACCTCCTTATTTAGAGTTTGAAAATTATATGGATGGTTCTCAGTCTTTATTCAAGGCATGCATGACCGGCCGGATCTTGTCTTTGCTAGCCATAAATTGTGCAAACATATGATCGTAGATGAGGCGGTTCTTCGGGTCAGGCTCAAAGACCCGGTCGAATTTGATCATATTGGGAATATCTTCCAGCTTGACCAGTCCCAGGCGATTGAAGGCTAATAACCCCATGCCAATCACGTTGTTGTTGCGCGGGTCGGCTTGCCGGTGCATGGGAAGCCCGACCACATCCGCCATAATCTGTGACCAGAGGTCTGAAAGCGCTCCGCCACCGGTCAGCCGCCAATATTGGAACGGCTTGCCAATCAACTTTTCAGCCGGGCCGCGCAGCCAGCGCCAGTTCATGGCAAGGCCTTCGAAGACAGCCCGGGTGAGATGGGCACGGCTGGTGCGGGAGGAGAGGTTCAAGAAGCCACCGCGCATATACGGGTCTTCCCCGGGGGAAAGAATGCCGTTGAACCAGGGCAGGAAGATGACTCCCTCGCTTCCGGGAGGAACCTGGGCTGCAAGCTGGCTGGCGCGTTCGTACATGTCGTCTGGAATTTTTCCTGTATCAAAACCATCCTGCGCATAGATCAGATTTCTCAGGTAAGATTCCAGAACCTTGGTGTTGTTTTCCAGGTCGGCCCAGAAGAGGTAGCGCCCCTTGATCCCGCTTGGCATGGTCGCCATGGTATTAAAAATATCGGTCTTTTTAAAAGAAACATGAGCTGCCATGTGTCCCGAAGTACCCATCACCGCAGCCGCCTCAGAATCGGCGATGGCGCCAGCGCCAACAGCGGAAGAACTGTTGTCATTGACACCGCAAACCACCACCGTGTTGGGAGAAAGCCCCCATTCGGAGGCAATGGAGGGGGTGATTGTACCCAGGATACCATCGATGGGCAGCAAGTCAGGAAGTTTTTCGCGGTCGATGCCCCCCATTTTAAGCAACCAGGGATCGTATTCCTGTGTGTCCAACCGGCGATTATCAACCAGCATCGACGACCAAGCCGTGTTCTGGGTGGCAGAGAATCTGCCTGTCAGGCGCATATTGATGTAATCCATCGGCTCAAAGAACTTGTACGTCCGCCGGTAGATCTCCGGGCGTTCATGCTTGATAAAAAGTATATGCGCCAAATCATCGGTCCCTTTGAGCGACGGTACAAGACCGTTGATATTGATATACTTGAGCAGGGTGCTCGCTTTGTAACCCTGGATGTTTGGGAAACCTTTGACGATCTGGCGGTTGTACCGACCACCACGCCCATCCATCCAGGATATTGCGTTCATCAGGTGCTCGCCGTTCTCGTCCACCGGTAAGGTGACAGACCACATACTGGTAACGGCAATGGCAATGATCTCCGCCGAAGGTACAGCAGAAGCTTGGATCACCTTCTTCACACAGATGGTGATGGTGGACCACCACTCGGCGGGGTCGTGTTCCGCGCCATCGTCGGGGAGAAAAAATAGTTTCACCGGAGCGGATGTGCTACCGGCCACCTGGCCTTGCTGGTCGACGAGGCCAACTTTCGGCCCGCTGGTACCCAAGTCGATGACCAGGACATATTTACTCGATCGTTGATCTTCCGGCATAGGTGAACCTCCGTTCGTTTTGCAATTATCAGTAATTCACGAAAAGGCTTCGTAATGGCGATTTCCCTGCACAGAACGCAGGACTGTGCAGTCGCTTCTTGCTTAACGACTAAAGCCGTTACTACGTTTTCGTGATTTATCGATTAAAGAACTGGAAGCTATTATAAAATATCTATGTATATACGTAAATACATTTATACCTAAATGGGGTCATCACAAAGTAGGATAAAATTCATTCATCAACCTTATGTCCGAATTCTTGAAGCTTATTCCTCCATCTGAAGCTCTCGAGCTTCTCATGCATTCTCTCCCTGATAGCGTACTTGGTGAAGAATTCGTTGATACGCTTCAGGCAGCCGGCCGTATCACTGCGCAAGATGTGCGTGCCCCGCTACCCTTACCTTCTTTCCCACGCAGTAGCATGGATGGCTACGCGGTGCGCGCGAGGGATACATTTGGAGCATCCGACTCGATCCCAGAGTATTTGACAATTGCTGGCGAAGTACCCATGGGATCCGAGCCGGCATTTGCTCTACAATCCGGCCAGGCTGCCCTGATTCATACCGGCGGGATGCTCCCCCAAAATGCAGACGCGGTTGTTATGCTGGAAATGACCGAGGTTGCTGGGGCTGGTGAAATTGAGATCAGGCGGGCTGTTGCGGAGGGCGAGAATATTATCCTAACGGGAGAGGATGTTAGTGAAGGGCAAATCGTTATACCACGCGGAGTCCGGATCCGCCCGATGGAGGTGGGTGGATGTATGGCCATCGGAATCACGCACTTGCGTGTGGCTGTAAAACCTAAAATTGGAATCATCTCCAGCGGTGATGAAATCATTTCGCCAGAGCTGGAACCGCGTCCGGGTCAAGTGCGTGATGTTAATTCTTATTCCCTAGCTGCTTTGGTGGCTGAAGCAGGTGGAGAGCCGGTATTGTATGGAGTCGTCCAGGACAAGCTTAAAGTGATGAAGGATATCGCGGCAAAGGCTTTGTCCGAATGCCAGGCAGTAGTAATAACTGCCGGTTCGTCCGCCAGTGCAAGGGATATGACTGCCGACGCGATCGCTGCTCTTGGTGCTCCAGGGGTACTCGTGCATGGAATCAATGTCAGGCCGGGAAAACCGACCATCCTGGCGGTTTGCGGGGGGAAGGCTGTGATTGGGTTGCCAGGCAACCCAGTGAGTGCAATGGTAATAGCAAGTCTTTTTGTTGTACCAGTAATAAAGAAATTGCTAGGGGTGAAAGTGGAACGTCCGGCCAAGTCTTGCATAGCCCGGCTCACCATGAATGTCCCATCGCAGGCTGGACGTGAGGACTGGATACCCGTGAAATTGATAGCTTCCGCAGACCGGAGCGATGAGGCCAATGGCTGTTCCGCAGAGCCCATCTTTGCGAAAAGTAACCTTATCTTTTCCCTGGTTGCCGCAGATGGATTGGTTCGTATTCCTGCGGATGTAACCGGACTGCAAGCCGGAGAACGCGTGCAAGTTTTTCTTTTTTAGCGGAGCATATAAACCGGATGTCTGTTTATCTGCATGATATTCCTCTTGATGAAGCGAAAGCGCGTTTTAAAGCTGCTTTAAAAGAGGCACAACTCTGGAGCATTTTAGGTCAGGAAACGATCCCACTAGACGAGAATGCACTCGGGCGTGTTCTGACGGAACCGATCCTGGCGAAAGTGTCTTCACCGCATTATCATGCTGCGGCGATGGATGGGTTTGTCGTCCGGGCCTACCAAACTCTAGGTGCACAACCGTCTCGTCCACGTGTGTTACATATTGGCAACCAAGCCAGGTATATCGATACTGGCGATCCCATCCCCGAAGGTTTCGATTCTGTTATTCCGATTGAGAATGTGGAATCATTGGATGAAGCTGGAAAAATCGCTAAGGATATACGCCTTCCCGATTCCATTCGCATCCGGGCAGCGGTGGCACCATGGTCACAGATCCGCATGATGGGAGAGGATATCATCGTCACGCAATTTGTGCTGGCGGCTGGTCAGGTAATCCGTCCGGTGGACCTGGGTGCGGTTGCAGCGGCTGGATACCGGGAAATTCAGGTGGCCCGGCGACCACGGGTGGCGATCCTGCCAACCGGGACCGAACTGGTTCCAATCGGTAGTGAGTTGAAACCAGGATTCATCCTGGAGTACAACTCGCTTGTTTTGGCGGCCCAAGTGCACAGTTGGGGTGGTCTTGCCACAAGACTGCCAATCATCCCCGATGATTTTGAAGCTATTTGTGGGCGTGTACAGGAAATCGCACCTGATTTTGACCTGATCCTAATGAGTGCTGGTTCATCGGCGGGGGCGGAAGATTTCTCGGCAAAGGTGGTGGCGAAGCTTGGAACTCTGTTAGTGCATGGCGTTGCGGTAAGACCTGGGCATCCAGTCATTCTGGGAATGCTGAATGCCGATAACCGGCGAGTGCCAGTCATCGGTGTGCCTGGCTATCCTGTCTCATCGGCCATGACGGGCGAGATATTCGTGGAGCCTTTGTTGGCAAAATGGACAGGTCGGCGGGCAAAAGAGATGCCGGTCGAAATGGCCGAACTTACCCGAAAGATCACCTCTACAGCCGGGGATGACGACTATATTCGTGTAGCCTTGGGGAAAGTGGGTGAAAGGATGCTGGCTGCACCGCTCGCGCGTGGGGCAGGCATCATCACCTCGCTGGTACGGGCGGACGGACTGGTTGTCCTGCCTCAAGGCGTTCAGGGCGCGGAGGCAGGTGAACTCGTACCCGTGCTGCTTTACTCGGAAAGATGGGATATTGAACGGACGATTTTCTGCATCGGCTCGCATGATCTATCCCTCGATCTGCTGGCTCAGTTCCTGGTGAAGCGTGATCGTCGGCTGACTTCTGCGAACGTTGGATCGCAGGGTGGTTTGCTAGCGTTGCAACGTGGTGTGGCGCATCTGGCCGGTTCGCACCTGCTTGACCCGGAAACGGGTGAATATAATGTGACCTATCTCCCAAAATACTTGCCAGGAATTCCCGTCAAGCTGGTGGCGTTAGTTTTACGGGAACAAGGTTTGATGGTAAAGAAAGGGAACCCGAAGAATATCAAAAACCTGCGGGATATCAGCAAACCGGGGATTCGGTATGTAAACCGCCAGCGCAGTGCCGGCACACGCGTATTGCTCGACTACCATCTTAGTCTGGAAGGTATTTCACCCGAATCCATCCAGGGATATCACCAAGAAGAATATACCCATTTGGGTGTTGCTGCAGCAGTCGCCTCGGAGCGTGCCGATTGTGGACTGGGCATTGCGGCAGCGGCACAAGCCCTTGATCTGGACTTTCTACCGCTGTTTCAGGAACGCTATGACCTAGTCATCCCCAAGGAACATGCCACGAGTCCATTACTGGCCCCCTTATTCGATATCATCGCTGGAAAGGAGTTTCGTTCTGCGGTGATGGCGATGCCCGGATATGATGTTTCGGTTATGGGCAAATTGATCTTGGAAACATAGAGCTTTATTAAATAGTGGATAAATACGATCAGCAGACCATTCAGGGCTGGTTCTCGCCATTCCTTATGGCGTTTTCTCGATAAATTCCCGGAAGGCGCCTTGCGCCTTCTGATTGATGAGGTCGTAATTTCTGGCTTCCAGCGCAACTCGTTCAGCATCCAGATGAGCTTTTGTGATTTCTAGAAGGGCGCGCGTCAAATGGCGCCCGATTTTCCCCACTTCACGGATGAGCCAATCTGCCGAGCCTGTCGTTGGTACTGGTACATTCGCAGGAAGAGGACGCTGAAGGACAGGGGGTGTTAGTGCCTGGAGCTTATGCACATCAGGTGAATCGACAATGACACATATTTCATGTACGTAGACCAAACGATCGGCTTTGTCAAAGAACGGTATATATTGCATCTGTGCCTTTTCAGGCAGTAACTTTTTATGCCAAAGAGAACTTTTCTCTTCTCGGAGACGAGGCCAATCTCGGTCAAGCATCTGCAGGGCGGTGATATTACCGTTGTGAAAATCCTTTGCGAGCTGTCTGCCGTTCATTAGGTCATCGAGCGTTTTTACCATATCCCCTTGAATCTGATCAATCTCAAGTAGCGCTGGGATGGCAACCATTTCGCATCCCTTTGGTACCGTGTTTAGAGATAGTAATAGATGAATGGTAGCCTGGACTTGGGCTGGCAAACTTTGCAACCGTTTAACATGAGGCTGGGCAATTTCGCGTAGAATGGTAAGGATAGAGTCTGCCGTTTCGCCTGCATCCATCAAATATGGGACTTTGGCTGAGGCGTCGCCGCCCATTCTTACCATGTCGATCATCCGCGGGTCGTTTTGATAATGAGCTGCAAGATTTACGATTTTTGAAAATTCATCCGGGTTGATCTTGGTAGATTGTAGACAGATGTTAACAAATGGCGTTATTGAAGCGAGTACGTAGTACCGCCCTGTATCAATTGTCAATTGTCTG
>JBEKVG010000120.1:0-7217 GCA_049514195.1 Anaerolineales bacterium
AACATGGGGCATTCGCGAAACGCTGACTCAGCGCTTTTTCCTGATGATTGGTGTACTGGGTTTGTTCTTGCTAGGTTTATTTCCAGAATGGGCCTGGCTGCTTTGGACAAAATTGCCAACTATTTTCGAGCATTTGGGGCAATAGGGCTATTTAAAAGTTTGAAACATCTTATGCATATCTGTTCCTTCCATCCTACCTTTGGGAGGAAGAATCGATTAATGGGCTACTAATAGGCTACATGGTGAGGCGTAAACCTGAGACTTTTCCCATGAATCGAATTCCCCCTACCGATTTTTGGGAATTGCGCAAGAAGCAGTATAATCAAAACGTTATATATAAGAAAGACCATATTGTCCCCTGCTAATGGAGATGGAAATAATGGACTTTGAACAGATCATCAAGCGACTGGATTGGCTCGACGAGCAGCAGCGCAAGGAAAAACTCGCCATGGATGCCCTCACGGATAAGTTGAGTTATACAGAAGGTGAAATAAAAGTCGCAAACGAGAAAATTAATGATTTGAATACTGCGTTGTCACAGTTTTCCAACATTTCGGCTCGCATTGACCAGTTTAATAATGCCATAGCCCAACAGCGTGTGGATATTATTAAGTATGTAGACAAAATGGACAACAAGGACGTTGATAAACTTCCAGATGCTGAAAAGCGCTTCCAAATCCAAATTGATGGTCTTATCAGGTCCATTGCCGAACTGCAAAAACTAAAAGAACCGATCGCCGCGATTAAGCGTGAACTCAAGATCAGCGTCGACGAAGAAGCACGCCACAACCGGCAAATTTCCGAGTGGGAAAAACGTCATCAGGAAGTGGTTGATAGGATCGAAGAGATTCAACTTATCCAAAAAGCGGCCGAGGGGCCTCGTCTCCAAGATAGAAAACGCCTGGCTGACCTGCAAGGTGCAGTGGATGCGGCTCGAAAACGTATGGATGAAGTTCGCGAGAAGAACGATCTATTCCCAGATAGCATCCGCCGTATCGAGACCCGTTTAAACGAAATCATTACCAGCGAAGCGGAACGCCGCCAATCCCAGACAGGGTTCCTCGAGACACAGGCAAGGTTTCAGGTCGATCGAGATCGCGCATTAAAGGAAATGGAAGAACATCTGGCCAATATGCGAAAACAGACTGTAACGATGGATCAACAATTACAGGAATGGGATGGTGTACAACGTGCTGCCAAACGTGCCCAGGAAACGTATGAGGAAATCGTTCAGAAATTCGAACGCCGTATTAATGAAATCTCCGAAATGCAACGTCTGTCCGAAGACCGTTTCCGCCAGGAATGGGTCACTTTCAGGGCCGATGATCAAAAACGCTGGACCAGTTATACCCTCTCCCAGGATGAGGTCCACAAGGATACCTTTAGCAACTTTGGGAAAATTGAAGAACGTCTCACCACGCTTGAAGATCTGATTCAAATGCAGCAGGACGTTCTACAGCAGACCAAGGATGCTAACGAACAACTGTTTCAGGGCGTGTTAGCACAGATCCACGAACTCCTTTCCTCGTACGAGCGGATTATGAGCACGAAATAAACGCATAGGAGCACAGCCTCGCTTTGCTCCTATTAAATTTAAGAGGACTAATGCACGTTATCGGCACTGCCGGCCATGTTGATCATGGTAAATCTACACTTATCGCTGCCCTCACTGGCATAAACCCCGACCGCCTCAAAGAAGAACAAGAACGCCTTATGACCATTGATCTAGGCTTTGCCTGGCTGACCTTGCCCGGCGGCGAGGAGATCGGCATAGTGGATGTACCGGGTCACCGTGACTTCATCGAGAATATGCTGGCTGGTGTGGGTGGGCTGGACGCTGCGCTGTTGGTTATTGCAGCCGATGAGGGCGTGATGCCTCAGACGCGCGAACATCTTGCAATCCTAGACCTACTGCAGATCAGGCAAGGCATTGTTGTGCTAACCAAGATTGACTTGGTGGATGACCCTGCCTGGCTTGACCTGGTTGAAACCGAAGTTCGGTCTGTATTACACACCACCGTTTTCCAGAACGCACCCATCCTGCGCGTTTCCTCTCGTACCAAGCAAGGTTTCCCGGACCTCTTAAAGACCCTGGAACTGCTTCTGGGACAACAACCTGCCCGCCCCGACCTGGGTCGTCCGCGCTTGCCTATTGATCGGGCCTTCTCCATCACAGGATTTGGAACCATTGTTACTGGTACGCTCTCAGACGGGAAACTGGTTCTTGGGGATGAAGTGGAAATCCTGCCTTCGGGCCTACGTGCCCGAATCCGTGGTCTTCAGACTCATAAAAAGAAAGTGGACACAGCCGTCCCAGGCAGCCGCCTAGCCATTAATCTTTCCGGTGTAAATGTGGAACAGGTCATGCGTGGGCAGGTGGTGACCCATCCGGGTCAATACCTTCCGACCCAACGTATGGATGTGCATTTCCGTCTGCTGCCGGATGTTGCAACTCCATTGCACCACCATACCGAAGTGAAGCTTTTTCTTGGCGCCTCAGAAACCATTGCCAACCTGCGCCTGCTCGGCGTGGAGTCTCTTGACCCCGGCAGCACAGGCTGGCTACAGCTAGAACTTCGCACGCCTGTCTTGGCCATGCGCGGTGACCACTTTATCCTACGGCGTCCGTCTCCCGGCGAAACACTTGGAGGTGGCGCTATTGTAGATTCACAGCCCCAAAGACGCCACAAACGCTTCGAAGGTTCAGTACTCAAAGCCCTGGAAAGCATGGCTCAGGGATCGCCTTCTGAGGTCCTTTTTCAAACCTGCCTCACACTCGGTCCGATGCTGGTGAAAGATGCAGTTTCACACTCCCGGCTGGAGGAATCCACAGCCAGATCGGCTTTACAGGAACTACTTGAAACAGGCCAACTGATCCTCCTGGAAGATGTTGTGATTGCGTTTTCGCAATGGTCCTCCCTAAGGGAATCCGTAGTAGCAGCTTTGGAGATGTATCATACAACCTACCCTCTTCGGCGTGGTATGCCGCGCGAAGAGCTTAAATCTCGTCTAAAACTATCCCCTCGTCTTTTCAATCTGGTCATGCATAGGCTGGCCTCCGAGAATACCCTGATCGATGCAGTCAGGTGGACTGCTCTTCCTGGGCACGTAGTTCGTTTTACCCCATTCCAGCAGGTGAAAGTTAACAATTTAATGGAGCAGTTTGCTGTATCGCCATTTACCCCTCCATCGGTCAAGGAATGTCAAGCACAGGTGGGAGAGGATATTTTTTTCGCTCTGCTCGATTCGGGCGATCTGATGGCTGTCTCGGACGAAGTTGTCTTCCGTAAAGTAGATTACAAGAGAATGGTGGAGAAGATTCGCTTAATCCTCCACCAGAAGAACCAGATTAGCCTGGCCGAAGTGCGCGACCTGTTCAACACCAGCCGCCGCTATGTCCAACCTTTGCTGGAACACCTTGACTCCATTGGCATAACCATACGCGATGGGGATATCCGTAGGTTGAGGAATCACAATGATTGATCAATCTGACATAGACTGGAAAATGGACAGCCGAATTTTCGATAAGTTCGCCAGCCTGATTGATAAATACTGCCCCGATTATCCCGAAGAACTGGCCGAAAGTGTAATCATGTCAAATAAGTTATTGAAAGGTGGCAGGATACTTAGATAGGCCGCCGGCGCTTTTTCCAAGATATTGCCACTGCCATCAAAATATAGTCTTACTCAGTCATCTAGGATTATGACGGAGTTTTGTTTTCAGGCCAAACACTTTTATAAACCAGGAGGATTCTGTGTGCGGACGTTTCACTTTGACGATTGACCCGATTGACTTGCAGGATGCTTTCCCCGCATTCATCTTTCCGAACCAGGTTACTCCACGCTATAACATCGCCCCAACGCAGCCCATCCTTTCCCTGCCCAACGACGGCACGAATAGGACCGATTTCTTTGTCTGGGGCTTGATCCCCTCCTGGGCTAAAGACCCAACCATCGGCAGCCGTCTTATCAATGCACGTGCCGAGACGATCTCTGAGAAACCTTCTTTTCGATCCGCCTATAAGTATCACCGGTGTCTCATCTTCGCGGATGGATTCTTTGAATGGCAGGCCCGCCCAGGCAACCCAGCCAAGCTGCCTCATCTCATCCGCCTTAAATCCGGGAGACCTTTTGTCTTTGCCGGATTGTGGGAACATTGGCAATCCCCGGATGGTTCGGAGGTCAAGTCGGCCACCATCATCACAACTACGTCAAACGAATTGATGGCCCCCATCCACAATCGCATGCCGGTCATTTTGCCGGCCCATGCGTATGCTCGCTGGCTTGACCCCTTGCCTCATGCTCCGATGGACTTGAAGGACTTGCTCGTCCCCTACCCTGCCGAAGAAATGCAAGTCTGGCCGGTCTCGCAGCTGGTCAATAGTCCCGCCAACGATCGGCCGGAAGTGCTGGCACCCGCCTAATTCTCTCTTTTTCCATGCATGGCGATAAAAGATCGCTTTCCCGCCCTCGCCTCGCGCGATTTCCTCATATTCTGGGTTGGCCAATTCGTCTCGTTGATTGGCACCTGGATGCAGAACACCACCCAGCCCTATCTGGCTTACCGGATCACCGGTAGTTCACTAGACCTGGGCCTCATCGCCTTCTCCTCCACCGTGCCGACCTTGCTCCTGGCTCTACCAGGCGGTGTGCTCATCGAACGCGGGGATAAACGTAAAATTGTCATTTCCATGCAGGTCATCATGATGGCCCAAGCTTTTATCCTGGCCTTCCTAGCATTGACCGGGCGTATCCAGATTTGGCAAATCATTGGGCTGTCATTCGTGCTCGGATCAGCAAGTACTATCGAGGTCACTGCCCGGCAGGCAATGTTGATCGAGCTTGTTGGGAAACCGGCTCTTCCCAACGCCATTGCCTTGCAGTCCACAATTTTCAACCTGGCGCGTGTAATTGGACCATCTTTCACGGCAATTATCCTGATTCTGATTAAGAATCAGGGCGAAGCTTGGGCTTTTTTTGCCAATGGGGTCAGTTTTCTGTTTGTCATTGTAGGATTATTCTTCGTCCGTACCCCTTACCGCATTGTGAAATATAAACCGTCCAAAGAAAAGCTCAACCTGTCCGCTGAATTCAAGGAAGGTTGGAATTATATTCACGGCAACACAGTCACCCTGCTGATCATCATTCTGGTCGCCTTGATAGGTTTCTTTGGTTTCCCCTTTAGCAATCAGATCCCGGCCATCGCCCGCGATGTGCTCTCCCGAATTGCCGACACGGAAGAGTCTGTGGCCGCCCGCACCGGCGCTCTTTATATAGCGCAGGGAGTCGGCGCATTAGTCGCAGCCCTATTCATTTCCGTTTTCAGCACATTACGTCGTAAAGGTTTACTGATGAGCCTCGGCCAATTCGTTTTTTCGGTCTTCCTTGTGCTGTTTGCGCTCGCCCACAGCCTGCCGCTGGCAATTACACTTATTTGTGTTCTTGGTTGGGCGACAGTCACCCAACTAATGCTGATGAACATACTGATCCAACTCGACGTCCCGGATGAGCTGCGCGGGCGCGTTTACAGCGTCTACCTGTGGGCTCAACAGGGTGTGGCTCCGTTTGGTAGCCTGTTCTTTGGCGGACTTGCACAGACTGCTGGGGTCCCGCGCGCCACACTGGTATGCGGTTGCATTTGTTTGCTGGTTGTCGTTTTGATCCATGCAAAGTGGCCAATTCTTCGTCAAAAAATAGCTTAATCTCCCCTTAATGCCTTGCTTGACGGGTACATGTCAGCATGTTATGATGCCAATATATGGACAACAAGCCTCTTCAGGACTTTCCTCAGGAGAACGAGGCGACGGGAGGGGAACAGCCAATCGAGCGACCGGGCCTGATCACAAAATGGATAGAATCCCTAGCCCGACTTGGGCTTGGCGAGTCTGCTTTACGGATAGGGACAAATGTTACAACCATCCTGTGTATTGTTCTGGTTGTCTGGCTGATGCAGACTCTTTACAAACCAGCCAATCTCGGCTGGATCTCGAATGTGGATGCCGCCGCTATCGAACCCACACCGACCCCCGCTCTGGATTCCGCTCAATTGCCCGCCCTGGTTGCTTTTGCATTGGATGGTGTTTCGCGTCAGGCGATCGCACATACGATCATTCCAACCCGGCCGCGTGAGGATGTGGTCAAGTACACCGTCCAGACGGGCGATTCGGTCTTTGTGATTGCCGACAAGTTCGGGTTGAAGCCAAGCACCATCCTATTTGGTAATTTTAACACCCTTAGTAACGACGTGGATCTATTAAGACCTGGCCAAGTACTAAATATCCTGCCTGTGGATGGGACCTACTATCAGTGGCAGGGCAGCGAAACATTGACTGGTGTAGCCAAATTCTATAAGGCTGACCCCCAGGCTATCATCAACAGCCCTGCTAATCACCTTGACCCTGATACCATTGGGGACCTGAGCCACCCGAACATCCCAGGCGGCACTTGGCTGGTCATCCCGGGTGGATCATACCTGTTCAGTTGGCATGCACCGGTTGTCTCGCGTAACGGCCCACCGGTCGCGGCGGTCGTTACTGGACAAGGTTACTGTGGAGCGGTTAGCGGCGGCCTAGTGGGCTTTGGTACCTTTATCTTCCCCACCGTCGAACACTGGCTTTCTGGCACCGATTACCGTCCAGACGTTGGTCACTATGGAGTCGACTTTGCCGGCAGCCTTGGTAATGCAGTTTATGCCACCGATGCAGGTGTGATCGTCTATGCCGGTTGGAATGATTGGGGCTATGGCAACCTGATTATCGTGGACCACGGCAACGGCTGGCAATCCTACTACGGGCACTTGAGCCAGATCAATATCTCCTGCGATCAAAGCGTGGGGCAAGGTGATGTGATTGGCCTGATCGGCGCCACTGGACACGCCACCGGTCCGCACCTGCACTTTGAACTCCATTACAACGGCGCGCCCGTCAATCCCCATACGGTCTTAGATATCACGTCACCTTAAGAGATCGCGGTAGGCTAACCCTTTCTGACATACTCTGATGAATACAAAAAAACAAGGATTTTGTGTACTTCGTTCGCAAAATCCTTGTTTTTTTAATCATTAATACTCTGCTTGACTGGCATGGGTCGGCATGTTATCATTCTTCCCATGGATAACCAGCCTCTTCAGGAATTTCCTCAAGAGAAGGAGGGGGTACCAGAGGAACAGCCAACAGAGCAACCTAATCAGATCACAAAATGGATGGAATCCCTTGCTC